>DATHOK010000035.1:0-21501 GCA_035484995.1 Verrucomicrobiia bacterium
CGGCCAAGAGGCATGCCGGGGTGCACACACCCGTTAATCGTGGGCAAAATGATAATTGCCAATCAACAAATGGCATACGCAGCCTAATTAATTAGGCAGCCGTTCTCCACCGCTTCGCCCTTGGGCGGTGAGCGAACGTCACACAGAGGGCTGCTCTTCTCATCTACGTCTGGGGTGAGAGGCTAAGATTTCAGGCTAGCGGCACCCGTTTCTTGTCCGTTCTGAGCGGTGGCCGCGAACGTCTTGGGTAGGGTGGAAACGCCTAATGCCTGGGGCATGAACGTGAATAAGCATGTAGTCTCTTGACCAGTAACATTTTCGGACGCGGGTTCGACTCCCGCCGCCTCCACCAATGTCTCGTTCATTATCAATAACGTACCGGAACATTCTTAACTTTGTACAATCGACTCTGCCGAGATATGGCCTCAGCTACTTTCCCACGACCAACACCTCGAACTGTCCCGCTTCCGCCGTGGACAGGAAAAGCCGATGGGTTTTAGGATCTAGCGCCATAGTCTTCGCCTTAGGCAATGTTTTCACATTTTGGGCAACGGAGTATTTGTCCGGACCATCTTGTCGAACCACAGTGATCGAGCCTTCGCCATTGGAATTGAAGATAAGGCGGGAAGCGGGGTCGAAAGCAGTGGCATCCACGTGATCGCCGATGGGAAGAGTTGCGATCACTTGCCCAGTGTCCGCATTCACAACTGCCATGAATTTGTTTCGGCAACCGACGAATAAGCGTCGATTTGGGCGGTCCATCGCCATGCTCGACGGCGAAGCGCAAGGAGCAGTTGGCCAGCGTTGCTCGACTTTCAGAGAACGAGCATTAATCTTCAGGACCACGCTCGCATCCTCAAGATTATTGTAGATGTAGCCGGAACCATCAGCCACCGCATATTCAGGACCGCCGCCGAGATCGACCGTTCCAACGACTTTGCCGTTCGCCGCCTCAATCGCCGTGGCGCTGCTGCTGTCGCCATTGAAAGCAAAGACTCTCGAAGTTGCCGGGTCGTAAATGATCGCGTCGGGCTTCTTGCCAACTGGCACTTCCGCAATTGCCTTCAGAGTTTTCAAATCGAAGATCGTGACGGTCGAAGACTGTCCGTTGCTCACGAACCCCCGCCCCAGTTCCGGAGCGATGGCGATCCCATGCACGCCGGGAGTGTTCTCGACCTTGCCGACTATTTCGCCCGAATCGACATCGAGTACTTCCACCTGGGTTCCGTGGGATACGTACAACCGGCGTCCGCCCTCATCAACGACGAGATAATCCCAGCTACCTTTGCCAGGAATCGGAATCTTCCTGGTGATCTGATAATCCACGGCGGTGGCCGACGCAACGAGACACACGAATAGAAAAATGCTTGCTCTCTTCAAAATGCTCCTCCTGAGGTGAATGCTAGTGGCACGAGCCGCTACCCGAATCGTGGAAGCTTTTTCCCGCTTCCGGCACAAACTCCCAGTCATAACCCGACGCGTGCAGCGTGAGCTTCAGCACGCCGAACGTATCTGCCTGGTGCGCTTCACTATTGGCCTTTATTGTCGCGAATTTCCGGTGTGAGTTTTTTCCGCCCGTACCGACCACGAATTCGCGAATACCACGTTTCGGGTCGGCGTTGCCCTCCGGATCCTGCGGAGCAAAACGCTCGTAATCGTGATCGTGACCGTTGATAACCACATCCGCGTTTGCAGCGTAGAGCGTCTGCCAAAGAGGCTTCATTTCGGGGTCATTACCGTGGCTGGCGCCGGAACTGAAGAGCGGCTTGTGAAAATAGGCAATGGTGCATGCTGTGGGATGCTGCGCGAGATCCTGCCGCAACCACTCTCCCTGCGGAGATCCGGTGCCACATCCTCCCACCTCGGAGCACTCGCTGTTCAGGGCGATGATATGCCATGCACCCAAAT
Organism: Verrucomicrobiia bacterium; assembly: GCA_035484995.1. Classification (GTDB taxonomy): domain Bacteria; phylum Acidobacteriota; class Terriglobia; order Terriglobales; family Acidobacteriaceae; genus Sulfotelmatobacter. The sequence goes on from DATHOK010000035.1 coordinate 1,909, forward strand.
CGTAGCTATAGTATCCCTTCTTAGAATCACCGGCCGCGCTCCCAAAATACCGTGCGTATCCCGATGCGCCGTCGCTGTGATACTCGTGATTTCCTGGCACTGGCCGTGTGCGATCTTTAAAGCGGCCCCAGGTGGGGTTATAACATTTTGCGAACTGCTCGTCGGAACCGTCGGGGTACGCCAAGTCTCCTACCGCAAAAACCGTTCCCGGAATCTTCTCGATCAGCTTGGCGGTCGCCTCCGCGCCGGCAAGATCATCGCAGCTAGAGATATCACCCGCGCCCACGAACACGGGGTCAGAAGTCTTCACTTCGCTCGTTTTTTCTCCGGATTTCTTACTTGTCGGCTCCTTCTGTGCGCCGGAAGCACTCGCCATCGAGCTCAACGCCAGAACAAGAACCACAAGAGCTTCGCCCCACCTATTCATTTAGCCGACCCCCACAGGTATTTCATGCAGATTCTAAGCAGCACATCTTAAAGTTCCCCAAGTTCCCCGGATGCACGCATGAGAATACATAAGACTCACGGCGAATCCAGTTCGCAAGGATCGAATTAAAAACCGTCTTCCAGTTCATCTCAAGAAGAATCGGACGAAGACCAGATGCTATTCCTCAGTTCTCTCTTCGCGGCTCCCAGCGCAAGCCGAAAGAATAGGTCGGTCTGTAGTATTCGCGCTGCGTAATGTACCAAGGGCTACCGTTGTAGAAGCCGAAGACCTGGTCTGTGAGGTTCAGGCCCTGCCAGAGCACGGTCAGACTGCGCTGCACACGGAAGCTGGCCTGCGCATCGACCTGTAGGTGGGCGTAGAGGTAATTATCTCCCACGGGTCCCTTTGGACCGAGGTTGGCCGGATCTTCACAACCAGGGCCCGTGCCTGCTGCCCCTGCCGCAGCCACTGCCGCGGTGCATTGCTCCCACTGATACTGATAAATGCTCGTGCTGTTGTAAGTGGCGCCTAAACGCGCGGAGAAACGTCCCCGGTCGTAGCTGGGACCGAGATTCCACATCGTCGGCGTTTGGCGCTGCAGCGCCGGGTTGTCGGTTCGAAGTGGCAGTACGCCGGCGCTCGAGCTCGTCTTGCTATAGTTCGCCATAATGCCGAAGCCGCTCCACACTCCCGGCAGGAAGCCGAGGTGCTGGACGTACGCAAACTCAACGCCATAGAGCTTCGCGTTGACTCCGTTCTCGATGTAGTCAAATATGTCACCCTGATACTCTGGATATTGCGTTCCCTGGTAGCCGGGATCGGCGAGGTAATAAATGGGCCGGCTCAATTGCTTATAGAAGAAGCCAGCTTGCAACTCACCATATGGCTTCAGGTAATGCTCGTAGAGCACGTCGTAGTCGTTGGCGTGTTCCGGTTTCAGGTTGGGGTTACCGACTGAAACCGTGTACGGGTTCGTGGTTTGATCTACGGTGACGTAGGGCACCATGTCGTAAGGGTTCGGACGCGAAATGGCGCGAGCGTAAACGGCGCGAATGTCAGATTCATCGGTGATCCGGTAGCGAAGCTGCACGCTGGGCAAGGGATCCCAGTACCAGTTGCTCGCAGGCGTGGGTGTTGTAACGGCAGAGAGAGTGGGGTTGAGATTGGGATTAGTGGGTTGACTCTGAGTCTGGGTTACCACGTAACCGAGTATGTTTAGCTGCGTGGCCTCTACGCGCAGGCCGGTCTGCAGGCGGAAGCGGCCAAACTCGATTGTGTTCATCGCGTAAGCCGCCGAGACCCGCTCGGTCAAGTCGAAGTTCGCCGAGTCCGAAGTAAATTGGGTCTGCTCTTGATCCAACGGCATAACACCTTGAGCAACGAGATTGCTTATATCGCCGGCGATCTCGGCGAAAGTAGTCACGGGGCCGTACGGCGGGTAGGCTCCAAAGTAGTAGTGCGGATTCGTGAATCCACTTAGATATTGCGTCATCAGCGGCGTGCACATCGATTGATTGGTTCCGGTGCATGCTGCGGGCGGTGCCAGGGGATTAGGAGCGGTCATAAAAAGGGTCTGGTCATACACTGGCGAATAAGCGTCCTGCCCCTTATGCGCGTTGCGCACCTTGAATCCAAACTCGAAGGTTGAGAAATGTGAACCGAGGTAGTAATTCCTGGCGTAAGAAATAGCCCCCTGCAAGTTGACCTGGGAGGTGTTTCCAATGGTTGTATTGATGTCTTCCAGGCTCCATTGGTTCGGATCGAAGGTCGGGGAGCCGAAGCAAGATGGATCCCATTGCGGCAGGTGGACATCAGGGCTGGGGTTGTTGACACATGTGGTGAGATTGCTCAAAGCGCTGCCCGCCACCGGCTGGAAATCGGCGCCGGGATTGCCCGCAGCGCCTCCCTCGCGCGACCGCGCTGCTGAAAGCTCCCAGCTTAGCCACGAACTGTTGAAGACATGTTTACCACCGATGGCGACGGATGCGGCCCCATAGTCTGGTGCGCGCTGGGAAGTGCTAAATTTTGGAGCGCCGCCGTCGTTGAGCGTGTAAGCCCACTTGTTACCGTAGTCCTTGAAATCGGAAAGGAAATAATGCAGGAAGAGGCCCGAGGCTGGGTCCTTCAGTTTGTAATCCAGCGAGCCGCCAAAGCCGTAGCGGTTGCGCTCGTACCGGTATTCCCTGATGTCCATACTGCCGTAGCTCGGAACAGCCGTGTCATTCGGGCTCGGTTCGATATCGTCAATTCCGCGGCCGTTATAGTCGTAGCTGCCGGAAAACAGCGCGCCAAAGCGCTTGTCGTGTCCAAAGCGCTTTCCCACCGTGGCCATGACAAGCCCGATGTAACGAGTGTTTTCGATGGGAGTGAACCCACCGATCGACTCCAATTTCAGGGTAGGGACATCTCCAGCCTTCTTGGTGACTAGATTCACCGTTCCGCCAATGGCGTCGGCGTCTTGATTGGCGGCGAGGGTCTTGTTCACTTCAACCGACTCCACGATGTCGGAGGGAATTGTGTCCAGCTTGAACTGGCGCACGTTATCCTCTGGCGCAGGAAGCTCAACTCCATCCACCGTCGTGTTGTTCAGGCGCGGTTCAGTGCCGCGGATCTGCACATATTTGCCTTCGCCCTCGTCGCGTTCCAGGCTTACGCCCGGCATCCGGCCTACAACATCAGCTATGTTTTCGTTTGGCAAGCTCTGAATGACTCCTTCCGACATCACATCCAGAATATTGTCGGAAGTGCGCTGGATATTGATATCCTCGGCCACGCCGAGCTCGTCAGCCACAACGTTTATCTGCTCTCCTTTGGCCTCAACCTTGAGCACGGCATCCACGCGAGTGGCTTGGCCGGCAACAACCTTTACGTCCGCGGTGTAGGGCAGGAAGCCCACGTAGAAAACTGTGATTTTGTACTCGCCCGGCGCCAGGCTGATCACCGTGAATTCTCCAATTTGATTCGTAGCAACGGCCACACCGCCGGGCTCGACTCGCACTCTTGCCCCTGGCAGCAAGGCGCCGGTGCTGTCGGTAGCGCGGCCCGTAATGGTGCCCCTCCCCGACTGAGCCATTGAGGAGTTTGTGAAGGCTGCGCAACAAATCAGGAACGCTGCGATTCTCAGGACAGAGGAAAGAGTGAACTGAGATTGCTTTAGCTTCATGCTTTTGGCTCCTTTACAACCACGTCTCGGTTCGAAATCGGCGGAGCGGCATTTCCGGAGGTGGCCTCACGAATTCGCGCTTTCCGCAACAGGCAATCCAGTCGATTGAAATGAAGAGCGATGGTAGTTCGCTGGTATGAAGCCATTATTAAAGGATGGTTAAAGTTTTTTCAGATTCAATGCACTCAGCGCATTCGCGGTTTACCCTTATGTTGTTTGGCAGAGCACGGAGCCGGGTATGAAGCTGCTGGTTGTGGAAGATGAACGGAGAATGCTGGAATTGCTTCTCAGGGGACTGAGCGAGGAAGGCCACACTGTTTCCTGCGCAGTCGACGGCAGTCAGGGACTGCAGATGGTGCGACACCGCGATTTCGATGTGGTCATTCTCGACGTCATGATGCCCAAGATGGACGGATTCGAGCTGGCGAGGAACATGAGAGTCGAGAACAATTGCACGCCTGTATTAATGTTGACGGCAAGAGATTCCGTTCCGGATGTCGTGCACGGCTTGGACCTCGGCGCCGACGACTACATGACCAAGCCATTCTCCTTTGACGAACTGCTCCTGCGCCTCCGCGCAGTGCATCGCGCTGCCGCTTCGCGGAAAACTCAGCTTCGGGTGGGCGATTTGCTGTTAAATGTCTGCACCCGCGAAGTCAGTCGCGACCAGATGCGCATAAGCCTGACGCGCACCGAATACCAGCTGTTGGAACGGCTTATGCTCCACGCCGGGCAAATCGTTCCACGGGAGATGCTCATGGCAGCCTTTGGGCGAGAAATCGGAAGCAACTCTTTGGACGCTTTTGTGCGGCTACTACGAAACAAAATCGACTGTGATGATCGGCGGCGGTTGATTCACACCGTGCGCGGCGTCGGCTACGTCATCAGTTCGGATTGGCAATCGTGAGAAAACTCTCTATCGGCTCCCGGCTCACTCTCTGGTATCTGGCAATCTTTGCCGCCGCGCAGCTTTTGTTTGGCGTGACGATGTGGTTCGTACTGCGACAGGAACTTTATAGCGTCGCCGATGATGCATTGAAAGCTCAGATCGAAGACCTGACGAATTTCCTAAAATCGCAGAAGAAAAAAAATATGACCGTAACCAAGCTGCGGGAAGAGGCCTCCGAAGCTTACGATCTGGAGCACTCCGGCGATTTTTTGCAAGTTTACGACCAAGATGGAAACTGGATTTTCCGTGCTCCTTCACTAGAGAACAACCAATTCACACCCGCAGCAGCCGCAGCAATCAAAGGCCGGTCGTTTCAAAACGTGCAGCTAGCAAACAAGCCTTTTCGTTTCATTACGCAAAGAATCGAGGTGAATGGCCGGTTCTACACGGTGCAAACCGGAGTTCCCGCTGATCAGATCATTGCTACGCTGTCTTGGTTTCGCCGGTATCTGGTGATGTTGGCCCCGCTGTTGCTGATCGCCGCCGCCTCCGGAGGTTACTGGCTCAGCCGCAAGGCTTTGTCTCCCGTCGATGCACTCACTCGAACTGCGCGCAGCATCAGCGGAAATAATTTAGGCGAACGGCTCGAGACGCTTGCCACCGGCGATGAGCTCCAACGGTTGTCAGACACATTGAACGAAATGTTGGCTCGGATTGAAAGCGCGTTTCTCCGCGTAGCCCAGTTCACCGCGGATGCCTCGCACGAGTTGCGAACGCCGATTTCTCTCATCCGCACGGAAGCAGAAATCGCCCTCCGGAGGTCGAGGGGAGATACCGAATATCGCGAAGCGCTACGCCACATTCTCCTGGAAGCGGAACGAACTTCGTCCCTGGTGGAAGAACTGTTATCACTCGCCCGCGCTGATTCCGGTCGCGAGAGCTTGAACCTGACTTTGGTTGACCTGCGTGCGGCAATCACAGAAATTGCGAATGAATGGCGTCACCTGGTAGAGGCACGGAGTCTGGAGTTTTCGCAGAAGTTTGTGAATTCTGAGCTCCTGGTATCAGCCGACCGCAACGCCCTCCAACGATTGCTGGCCATTCTGCTCGACAATGCCGTTAAGTACACACCTCCGCCGGGAGCCATCGAACTTGAACTGGAAGAACGAGGCGATAAGGCAGTGATTATCGTGCGTGATTCAGGAATCGGAATCGCGGAGCCAGATCAAGCAAAGATCTTTGAGCGTTTCTATCGTGTAGACAAAGCAAGAAGCCGTGAACTAGGGGGAGCTGGCATTGGCCTTGCAATTGCCGAATGGATTGTGCACCAGCATCGCGGATCGATTGCCGTTCAAAGCTCAGTCGGTAAAGGATCTACCTTCCTGATCGAGTTTCCATTACAACCGGCGTCGGCAGTATTGGATCTATCGCAGGCACGGGCATTTAGTGACTACGCTGACAATTCTGCAGAGAGGCCTCGCGGCTGATCTGTGATTCGATTTCATACGAGTTTTGATCAGCGGATTGGTCTCCAGTCGATTCCATCTCTCTAACCCGTGACCGAATGCTGTTCTGATGAACTTAGCGGATGACTTCGCTCTATTCTCTTGCCCTGATTTTTCAAACGCTTGCGTAAAATCCAGGCTGTTCGTGCCGGATCTGCAGCGTCTGAACTGTTTCGGCACAGGTTCCGGGAACTTTTTCAGTATTAGTAAGGTCACGTGGGAACACGCGGGACGAGCGACTTGTATAGTGAGCTTATGAAAATTTCCTACCTCGCTGCGTTTCTCATTTGTCTTGCCACCGCGATTGTGGCGCAGACGCCGCCGGAGGCGGCCCGCGAGTACACTGCGGCACATCGGACGGAACTCGTACAGCAGTTTAGTGAATTGCTGTCGATACCGAACGTTGCCGCCGATCCGGCAAACCTGAAGCGCAATGCGGACGTGCTCCTAGAAAAGCTTCGGGAACGCGGCATCGATTCCCGCCTGCTCTTTCTTCCTGGCGCGCCTGCCGTGGTCTTCGGGCAGATCGACGTGCCGGGTGCGCAACACACGATTGTCTTCTACGCGCACTACGACGGACAGCCGGTCACTCCGTTGGAGTGGGATGGCGGTTCGCCTTTCACTCCGATCGTGCGAGAAGTAAACGGCGAGCAGCGTATCTACGCCCGATCGGCTGGCGACGATAAGGCCGCGGTCTTCGCCCAGCTTACGGCGTTCGATGCGTTGAAGGCGGCCGCGATCCCGTTGCGGGCGAATCTTCGCTTCGTCTGGGAGGGTGAGGAGGAAGCGGGATCACCGCATCTGGAGCAGATTCTCAATGCCAATCGTGATCTGGTCCACGGCGATGTGTGGCTAGTGTGCGACGGGCCGGTCGATCAGAGCGGGCAACAGACAGTGGTTTTTGGAGCCAGAGGCGATGCGCATTTGGAAATCACGGTTTATGGGCCGCACCATGGGTTGCACAGCGGCCATTATGGAAACTGGGCGCCGAATCCGGCGATGATGCTGGCGCAATTGCTCGCCGGGATGAAAGGCGAAGACGGTCGCGTTCTGGTACCACATTTCTATGAGGGAATTGAGCCGCTCTCTGCGGCTGAAAAAGAAGCGCTGGCCGGTGCTCCGGTGAACGACCGGATGCTAATGAACGCTTTTTGGCTGGGACACGTCGATGGCGCCGGCGCGCATCTGCTGGAACTGATCAACCAGCCTTCGCTGAACATCAACGGTTTCTCCTCGGGCCAAACCGGAGCCCGAGCCACTAACGTCATTCCGCCGACGGCGACCGCTGATTTAGACCTGCGCCTGGTGGTCGGGGTCGATTGGCGCGCGCAGCAGCAACGCGTCGTAGACTTCATTCAGTCCCGCGGCTACTTCGTCGTGGACCGCGAACCCACGCAGCAGGTCCTCCTCGAGCATCCTCGAGTGGCGATGGTAGTGCGCGACGAGGCAGGCTACAACGCCGTGCGCACGCCGATGGATCTGCCGATTGCGCATGAAGTAATCGAAGCAGTGAAGAGCGCGCGCAAAGATGTACTGCTGCTGCCAACCATGGGAGGGAGCGTGCCACTCGGAGCGATGGAACGGGCCGCGCAGACTCGCACCATCACCGTACCCATCGCCAATTACGATGACAATCAGCACGCCGCCAACGAGAACCTGCGCTTGCAGAACCTGTGGGACGGGGTGGAAACGATGGCTGCGCTGCTGGATATGAAATGAGAGGGAAAAGCGCGTATGACTAACAGAATTTCGGATTTCAGTAACTTTTGAGATCCTAATGAATCCAACTTCTGGATAGGGTTGGAAATGTTGCGCATAATCGAGAGCCTAGACTGGATTGTCCGATGCTGATCTATCTCCTGGCTTTTGTTGGCGGAATCCTCACGATTTTGAGCCCGTGTATCCTTCCCGTGCTGCCGTTTGTATTCGCGCGTGCGGACCAACCTTTCCGCCGCTCCGGGTTGCCTTTACTCGTGGGAATGGCGCTGACTTTTTCCGTTGTGGCAATTGCAGCTGCATTCGGCGGCCATTGGGTAGTGCGCCTGAATCAAGGGGGGCGCTACGTGGCTATGCTTGTCTTCCTCGTGTTGGGCGTGAGTCTTCTCTTTCCCTCCATTGCGGAGGCATTGACTCGTCCGTTGGTACAAGCGGGCAGCAAACTCCGCGGCGGTCCGTCCGAGGAGAGTGGCATCGGGAAATCGTTTGTGTTAGGAATCTCGACAGGCCTTCTCTGGGCTCCCTGTGCGGGCCCGATTCTTGGCTTGATTTTGACCGGGGCGGCAATTCAGGGCCCAGGTGCTCGCTCGTCGTTATTGCTATTCTCCTTCGCACTAGGCGCCGCGACCTCTTTGGGGATTGCGCTTTTCGCCGGCAACAAAGTCTTCTCCGCGTTGAAACGTTCGCTTTCGTTCGAGGTCTGGATCCGTCGTGGACTAGGCGTGGCGGTGATCATGGGAGTGGTTGCGATCGCTTTGGGCTGGGACACGAATTTACTAACCAAGTTTTCCTTTGTGAACACTTCAAAGGCGGAAGAGAATTTGATCGACCGGTTGCGTCCAGTAAAGCCCGCCGCGGTCTTGGCGGCAAGCGCGGCAGACACGCTGCCCGCGCTTGACGACGAAGGCCCCATGCCCGACTTAAGCGGCGCCGTTGCCTGGCTCAACTCACCTCCGCTGAGTAGCAAAGTTCTGAAGGGGAAGGTGGTGCTCGTCGATTTTTGGACTTACTCCTGCATCAATTGTCTGCGGGCATTGCCCTATGTAGAAGGTTGGGCGGCGAAATATAAGAATTCCGGCTTGGTCGTCATCGGCGTGCATACACCCGAGTTCGCGTTCGAAAAGGAACGCAGCAATGTCGAGATGGCAGTGCGCGATTTGAAGATAACTTACCCCGTGGCCATTGATAGCGACTACAAGATTTGGCAGGCTTTCCATAACGAATACTGGCCAGCACACTACTTCATCGACGGCAAGGGACGGATTCGCTATCACCACTTCGGCGAGGGCGAGTACGGCGAGTCGGAGCGCGTAATCCAGGAGCTTCTAAAAGAGAACGGCGCTCAACTGACCTCCTCAGTCATAATTAGCGTAGCGGGAGCCGGAGCTGAGGCCGCTCCCGACAATGCGGATGTCCGTTCCCCGGAAACCTACGTCGGCTACCATCGGGCAGAACACTTCGCTTCCACCGAGGCGATTGCTAAAGATTCCGGGCGTGCTTATACGCCGCAACCCAGGCTTTCGCTGAATCAATGGGCTCTCGGTGGGAGTTGGAAGATCGGTGCGGAAAGTGCACTGCTTCAGACGGCGCCTGGAAAACTTATTTTTCGTTTTCATGCTCGCGATCTTCACCTCGTCCTGGGTACTAACAAGGACGGCAAGCCGGTTCGCTTCAAGGTGAAGCTGGACGGCACCGCTCCAGGTGACGATCACGGCGTCGATACCGACGGCGACGGTTCAGGAACAGTCCAAGGGCACCGGCTTTATCAGCTCATCCGACAAAAAGGGCCCGTGGAGGATAGAACATTCGAAATTGAATTCCTTGACCCGGGGGTGCAGGCATTTGCGTTCACGTTTGGTTGATTGACAGCTCAATCATCCTTTTTTTTGATCTGTTCGGCCGCGATTTGAAATCCCGTGTTCGCCGCCGGAACGCCCGCGTACACGGCGGTTTGCAGAAGCACTTCTTTCAAGTCGCATAATTCGAGATCACCGGCCAAACCGGCTCGCAAGTGGAGGGTGAACTCTTCCCACCTTCCTAGCGATGCGGTCATCGCCAGCACCAGCAACCGCCGCGTACGGCGGTCCAGTTCAGGACGAGACCAGATTGTTCCCCAAGCGTAACGGGTTATCAAATCTTGAAAATCGCGGGTGAATTCGGTCGTCGCAGCGATTGCCTTATCCACATGTGCGTCGCCTAGCACGGCGCGACGCACTTCGAGTCCGGCTTGCAGGGAATCTGTATCAGCATCTGGTCGTGGCAGCAAGAACTCAAGCAGCGCCGTGGTAAAGGAGTGCGGCCGCTCAATATTAGAAAGATGCGCGGCCGTCAGGTGAATCGCTTTTGCTCCCGGAATTTCCTGCGCCAGTCTCTCACCGTGCCCACTCCATGGAGTCGCAACGTCGCGGTCGCCGGAGATCACGAGAGTTGGAGCCTTAATCTGCCTGATGAGCTCCACGTGATTCATGTCGCGCAGAGCCGCACAACAGCCGAGATACCCAACTGGATCCGTGCCTAAAAAGACCGACCGGATCGACCCGACATGCGGATTGTGTTTTGCCAGCGCGTCGGCCGAGAAGAATCGTTGCATCGCCAAGTCGACCACCGCCGGCATGCCGCCTTTAAGCACCGCCCCGATTCGTGTTTCCCAATTGGCACGCGGGACAAACTGCGGCGAGGTGTTGGCCAGCACCAGATGGGTGACTCGCTGGGGAGCGTGCACTGCAACCCATTGTCCGATGGCCCCACCAAGCGACAACCCGCAAAAGGCAAATTGCGGAATCTCCAGCGCGTCGGCCAGCCCGAGAATATCTTTGCCCAACATCTCAACTGAATATTCACCGGCGGTTGCCTCCGACGCTCCGTGGCCCCGCGTGTCGTAGCGCAGAACCTGGAAGTACGGAAGCAGCCCATCTGCTTGCAGGTCCCACATCGCGTTGTCCGTACTGATAGAGTGCGACAGAATCAGGACGGGCTGCCCCGCGTTCCCCTGCAGTCGGTAGAACATCCGCGTGCCGCGAATCGTTGCGAAGGGCAAATCATTGCTCCTTGTCGTCGTTGTTGTTGTTGTCCTCGTGATCCGGCTCTGATTCCAGAGCTTTCCGGAAGGCCTCTGCGGACCCGAGATATTGCTCAGGCGTTTCCAGTTGCTTGAGCTCCGCAGGACTTAGATGGATCGTCACCTCAGGAATCTCAGCAAGAACGGCGGCGAGGCCTTTGCTCTCCTCTGCGCTTTTCCTCGCCGCGGCTTCAATAATTTTATGTGCGACATCTCGTCCCAGCTTCGCTCCAAGCAGCATCATCGCGCGCTCCGCAAAGATCGCGCCGTTAGTGTTCTGGACATTGAGGCGCATCTTCTGCGCGTCAACTGACACGCCTTCTGCCACTTCAGCCATCGAAGCAATCGCCATGCCAGTCGACTGGACTGCGGCGGCAATGATTGGCCACTCGGCCTGCCAGCCTCCAACACCCCGCTCGTGCTCCTGCAGCATCGCAGAGAGAAACGATGCAACCAATCCCGGCACCCGATGCGCGGCGGCGAGCGTTAGAGCACACGCTGTAGGGTTGCGCTTGTTCGGCATGGTCGACGATCCGCCGCGGCCTTCCCCTCCGGGCTCGGTCGCCTCACCCACCTCGCTCTGCATGAGCAGGCTGATGTCTCGCGCCATCTTCCCGAGAGATCCGGTCAGCACTCCACAACTGCAGATCAGCGCGGCTAGCTGGTCGCGCTGAGTATGCCAGGGCGCAGGCGGGTTTCCGAGTCCAAGATCTGCACTCAGAGCTTCTGCCACCGGAATCCCACGGTTGCCAAGCGATGCCAAAGTGCCACTGGCCCCACCAAACTGCAGCACCGCTGCAGCGCAAGACGTCTTCTGCAAGCGCCGCCTTCCACGGCGGACCGATGCCAGCCATCCGGCGGCCTTAAGTCCGAAGGTCACAGGCGGAGCCGGCTGAAGCAGTGTTCGTCCAAGCATGACGCTGTCCTTGTGCCGCTCGGATAAATCCCCCAGCGCTTTTTCCAATCGCCTCAAATCGCCGATCAAAATGGGTTCTGCTCGCTTTAGAAGAAGAGACATCGCGGTGTCGGCGACGTCCTGGCTGGTAGCTCCCCAGTGAACGAATCGCGCCGCCTGCACGTCCGCCTTTCGCACCTGCTCGGTGAGCATTTTCACCAGCGGAATTACTGGTGTCCCAGCGCGAAATGCCGCGTCAGCAAGATCGACAATATCGAAATTGTCGAGCCGGGCAGCAGCCGTGATCGCGTCTGCAGCCTGAGCCGGGATCACTCCACATCGCGCTTCTGCACGCGCCAGGGCAGTTTCGAAATCCAACATGGCCTGCAGAACGGACTCGTCGGAAAACATCGCGGCCAAGGCAGATGTGGTTGCCAGGCTCTCGATCAAACGTCCACTCATCTTCGGCCCCGCAGCGCAAGTTGCTTCGATTCCGGTCGGCCCTTTGATTTGAAATGATTACACATCAAAAAACACCGTCTCGCCCTCTCCACGAAGGTGCACCTCGAGAATCCAATTGCCGGAGCGAGTCTGATCCGGCTGGGCCAACAACGTCGCACGCCGATTTTCCGGTACTAAGGCCAGGACGGGATCTGCCGCGTTGGCCGGCTCTCCCGCGAAGTAAAGTCGCGTCGACAATCTCTTGAGAATGCCCCGGCCCAGAATCGATACGTTAATATGGGGCGCCTGAACTGCTCCGCCTGGACCGGGCACGCAACCCGGCTTGATCGTTTCAAATGTGCACGAGCCATCCTCCGCAGTCGCCAGTCGACCAAAACCGCGGAAGGCGGCACCGTCTCCACTGCCGTCGTAATGCGTGTAATTGCCATCGGAGTCTGCCTGCCACACTTCTATCATGGCATCGGGAACAGGGACTCCTTCTCCATCCCGAACACGAAAAGTCAAACGCACCCGTTCGCCCTTCGCTCCATCGCCGTCGATGCGCGAAATGCTTCGTGCATCCGTCAGGCCGAGATGCAGGTAAGGACCCACTGTTTGCGAAGGAGTTGGCGTGAAGTCCATCGTTATTTTTCTCTATTTCTCTTTATCTCTCAAAAGGCGTTGATTCTCGGCCGCGCAGCACAATGTCGAAAAGATAGCCCAAAGCCCATTCCGGCTTCGTCGTTTCCAGGTCAAATTTCGAAACCAACCGCTGACGCGCTCTTTCGTCAGGAATCGACTGCAGAATGGGATCGTAAGCGAAGAGCGGATCGCCTGGGAAATACATTTGGGTGATCAGGCGGGTAACGAAGGCCGGCCCAAACAAAGAAAAATGGATATGCGCCGGGCGCCACGCATTGTCGTGATTGCGCCAAGGATAGGCGCCTGGCTTGATGGTCACAAAGCGGTAGAAGCCGTCCTGGTCGGTGAGGGTTCTTCCTGTCCCGCTGAAATTCGGATCGAGTGGTGCGGGGTGATCGTCTTTCGCGTGTGCATATCGCCCCGCCGCATTCGCCTGCCAAATCTCGATCAAGCTGTTCGACACGGCGTGGCCATCGCCATCCAGCACTCGCCCGCGCACAATGATGCGTTCCCCTAACGGCTCCCCCGCATGCTGAACCGTGAGGTCTTGATCGTTCGGATGAATATCGGAATGGCCAAAAACTGGCCCTGTGACCTCGGAAAGAGTATGCGGCAAGAAGATTAAAGGCTGAGATGGCGCTCGCAGGCTTGTCGCGCGATACGCGGGATAGAAAGAATCTGGCTGGGTTCCCGGCTCATGCCGACGAAAGGGGACCACCGACTCTCCTGGACGTTTGCCTTTGGCCGAGATCAGAGAAAGGGACATGTTCATCTCACCATGCCGTTTTTCAGTTGGTCTTCCCCGGCGTTCCGCGTGCCGATGCTACTGATTGTACGTCGATTCAGCTCATCGGCAGTCCCACGTAGTTTTCGGCGAAGCTTTGCGCCGCCGCGCGTGAGCTGGTCAGGTAATCCAGGTCGGCCAACTGCCTGTGCTCCTCGAACCTGTCGTTCCCCGGAACCCGATGCAGCATGGAAGTCATCCACAGCGAAAACCGCTGCACCAGCCATACTCGTCTTAAACAGGTTTCTGAGTAACGGTCGAGCAGATGCTGGCTTCCAGAGGCATAGAACTCCGCGAACGCGGCGGCCAGGATCCGAACATCAGCGACAGCAAGATTAAGGCCTTTTGCGCCAGTCGGAGGGACGATGTGCGCCGCATCCCCAGCCAGATAAAGCCCGCCGTATTGCATCGGCTCGGCCACGAAACTGCGCATCCCAGTAACGCCTTTCTGCAAGATGTGGCCTTCTGTTAGCCTGCGCCCGTCGCGAGTGGCTAGGCGCGACTGTAACTCTTCCCAGATTCTTTCATCGGACCACCGCCCCAGGTCTTCATCAGGAGCGCATTGGAGATACAGGCGGGTGATCTCGGGAGTCCGCATGCTGTGCAGAGCAAACCCGCGATCATGATAGCAATAGATCAGCTCTTCGGAAGAAGGTGGCGCAGCTGCCAAAATGCCGAGCCAGGCGAACGGAAAAACCCTTTCATGGATGGTCAAAGCTTTTTCTACGCTCGGACGACACACTCCGTGAAAGCCATCGCAGCCTGCGATGAAGTCGCAAAGGACTTCCGAATGTTCCCCACGGTCGTGAAATCGTATCTTCGGTGTTGCGGAATCGAAGTCGTGAATGGTGACATTCTCCGCTTCGAAGAAAATCTTAGCCCCTGCTGCCAGCCGTGCCGCAATGAGGTCTTTCACAACCTCCTGCTGGGCATAGATTGTGATACCGCGCCCCGTCAGGGCTTTGAAATCGATACGATGCCCCTGTTCCCGGAAGCGAATCTCCACGCCATCATGGATCAGACCTTCTCGCTTCATTCGCTCGCCTACGCCCATTCCTATCAGAAGGTCGACGGTCCCCTGCTCCAGGACTCCGGCTCGCACCCGCTGCTCGCAATGCTGTCGACTTCGAGCTTCGACCACAATCGAATGAATTCCTTGTCGGTGCAGGAGGTGCGACAAGACGAGCCCCGCGGGTCCAGCTCCCACGATCCCAACTTGTGTGCGCACGCTCATTATTTCTGTTTCTTTTGCCGCGATCTCTGCCGGGCCCGGCCACGCTTGTCACCCGCAGAAAACATCTCGATTACCTCGCGAGGCACAGATCTGCTCTCAATCTGGTCCGGGTCGGCTTCCGAGGTCACTGCCCAAACCCTGATCTCAAAACATTCCACCGCTAAGACATTCTTTTTGAACAACCGATGGCGGACGCAAAAGCTGCTGCGGCGCCACTCGGTTATCTCGGACTCGACAATTACTGTGTCCGAGAATCGCGATGGTGTCTTGAATGAGGCGCGCAGATCGACCAGAGGAATGCCCACGATTCGATAGGTTTTTAGCATCTGCCGCTTGGACAGGCCGGCCTTCTTGAACAACGCCGTTGTGCATGCGTCGAAATAAGTTAAGTAGCGAGGGTAATGGACAATCTGAGCAGGATCGCAGTCGCCCCATTCGATGTGAATCGTCTTGCGGTTGGTTAAGTTCGCCTTGCTCAACAATACCCCTTTCCCGTGGCACCTCTCGACCTTGATCCCGAAGCTGGAACTAACAATGATAGTGGTTGGGACTCAAATTGACGCAGGAAGTTTTCCTTCGGGAACTGCTTTGACATTCCGTGGCCCTGGGGGAGCCGCTTCACGGTTTCGGATTAAATTCACGGTTGCGCAGTCAGCATTCTTATAGCAGCCTTAGCCTGCGCGCCGCTCCCCCAATCCTCCGCGGGAAAAATCGACAAAATCTCGGACCAATTCGGCGATTTCATCAGCCGCCGTGTCCAGCGCAAAATGACCGCCGTCGACAACGTGGATTTCAGCGTTCGGCACATCCTTGCGGTACCGTTCCGGCTCGCCTGAATCGAACGAGAGTTCATACTTACCCCATATCACGAGCAGGCGCGGCTGGGTCTCGCGCATCCATGCTTGCCACTTTGGGTAGGCGTCAACGTTGGTTCGATAATCGTAGAACAGGTCACTCTGAATCTCCCCCTGCCCGGGCTGATTTAGAAAATAGAATTCGTCAGTCCAAAGATCTGGGTCGTGACGATCCACGTTCGGATCGTTTCCGGCATGTCGAGCTCGTGCTGCTTCCAGCGACAGAAGATTCGTGCGTAGCGTGCTTTCATTAGGGGCGCGATCGGCCCAGAACGCCCGTCGTGCCTTCCAATTCGCTCCCAGCCCTTCGTTGTGGGCCACCGCATCTTGAACAATGAGAGACACAACGCGATCGGGATGAGCCAAGGCCATGCGGAAGCCCACGGGGCCGCCGTAGTCCTGCATATAGAGTATGTAGCGCGAAAGGCCGAGCGCTTCAGTGAAATGATTCATGATCTCGGCGTAGTGATCGAACGTGTACGCGAATTTCTTCGGATCCGGCCAGTCGCTATGCCCGAAGCCCGGATAATCGGGCGCGACCAGGTGATAGCGATCGGAAAGCCGGGCGTAGAGCGGCTCGAACATTCGCGACGATGAAGGCAGCCCATGGAGCAGGAGAATCGTCGGCGCGTCTTTGGGACCGGCCTCTCGATAAAAGATCGAGAAGCCGTCAATCTGGATTGTGCGATAAAGAGTCGGACACTTCATGGGACGTTCCTTTCCACGAGCTCAGGCAGCCACCCGTTCCGCAGACCGGGCCTTGTGCGGCAGGCCCACATAAGGAAACACGGTGAGCAGGTCTCTGTGCGGCCCTACTTTATCTTCCGTCACCTTTCCATTGGTAAGGAGAGGAAGGAAGAAATCTACGACGTCGTCGGTGAGTGCCCGGCCATTGTCCGGGTAGGACGCTGGCCGCGCGGGATCATAGTGGAGGACGTCCGGCAGCAGCGTTCCGGCAACCCGCGTTGCTTCCGCTGGCGTATATCCGCCGGCGTGCTCCAACGCGTGCGCGAAGACAGGTACAAAACAGGCATCGTCCGCTGGCTCCGCAGCGAGGTAGGCGGCGTTCTGCTCGCCGGCAAGGAAGGGAGTTTGATTTGACCGCGCACCGCGATCCGCCTGCACCCATTTCCCGTTTGCGCCGTCCAGCGTACGAACCCACAGGCCCATCTTTTTATCACCTAGTGCAGAGTTGGGCACTTCCAGCACGATGCTGCACACGTCCTTATCGGCGAAGTAATCGTCACCGGTGAATTGCAGGTTGTTCAGCGCGCCATTCACATCGAAGAAAAAGGGATCGCTGCGCCAGCCGGCGAAGAAGCGGTAGTCCCCAGCCTCAATCACGTGCGCTTCCGTCCCCGTTGAGACCGGTGCTCCTTCGACGATCGCCTTCCCTTCGTCGCCCGTCCCGTTGGCCTGCTCCCCTTCAACGCGGCGCAGCGTTGCGGTCTGTGCCCCGTTTTTGTCGGAGGAGAAGCGCACTCGGTAACCGATATCGGCGATAGTATCGCCGTTCGTGTCAATCCTCAGCTCATACACCGCTTCGGTCGCGAAGGGTTCGTCCGTCGTTGGCCCCTGAGGGTTCACGCCGAACGAGGGATGTACATTCATAATCAGGATCGACTTGCTGGCGTCCCCAGGCTTGGGGAAGGCATACAGATCAGTAAAGTCGAGTCGAGCATCGCCGTGGGGAAAACCAAAGTCCGGACCGGAATAATGGTGCGACATAAATTATCTTCTCCTTCGCCGTAAATACTTGCTAAGGCGAGTTCTCACATCGTCAGAACGACCCGGAACTCCGCCTTGCCACTCATCATTCGAGCGTAAGCCTCGGCCGCTTTTTCCAGCGGGTAAGTTTCAATCATGGGGCGCACGCCGCTAAGTTCGGCGAAGCGTAGTGTGTCCTCGGAATCCGCTGGCGTTCCTGAGGCCCATCCCTGAATGGTCTTACTTCCGTTGATGAGCTGAATCGGCGTCACTTCAATGGCATCCGAAGTAGCGCCAACCACCATGAGTTCGCCGTTCGGCCCCAGACCGTCGATCAGCTCTGACATCGCTTTCGAGCTTGGGGCTGTTGCTAGAATCACCCGTGCCCCGCCTAATTTTTGCAACGCCTCGGCCGCGTTCACGCCCTGACTGTCGATGTACACGCTGGCTCCCAGTTTCTTTGCGAGTGCCGCGTTTTCTGATCCGCGCCCGATCGCCGCGACCTTGTAACCAAACTTATTGGCGAATTGAATCCCGAGGTGACCCAGGCCACCGATACCCTGCACCGCAACCAGATCGCCGGGAAGCGCGCCACTGTGCCGGAGCGCATTGTAGGTGGTAATGCCGGCGCACAGCAGCGGCGCGGCGTCAACATCACTCAGACTCTCGGGAATCGCCACCACCGCCTCCGCGGGAGCCACCATGTATTGCTGGTATCCGCCGTCGTAGCTGAGCCCACAAATCTTCATGTTCCTGCAATTGCCGAAATCTCCGCGCCGGCACTCGCGACACGTGCCGTCATGTCCCCCGTGCCAGCCGACACCCACACGTTGTCCTTTCGTCCACTCAGAAACACCGGCGCCGACTTCATCGATGACGCCCGCCACTTCGTGACCGGGAACGCGGGGATACTGAATTCCGGGCCATAAGCCTTCTTTCGTGAGCACGTCACTGTGGCAAACGCCACAGGCCTGCACCTTGATGCGCACCTGTCTTGCATCCGGCTTAGGAATTTCGCGCTCGACGATCTCGAAACCCGCGCCGGGCTTGGGAACTTGCGCGGATTTCATCTGCGCCGCCTTCATGGGTACCACCGTAGCTCTATTCGCTGCCATAAACCCTCCTTTCACTCGTTGGGTTATTGATGCGCGCACCTGCAATTTCGGTTCGGTCTTAAGGTGCGTAACGGGTGAAGACAAAGTCGCGAGCTTTGACAGGCTCGTGGCACGGGAAGCAGGTTCTCAGCAGCGCCTCGTCCGCGGGTTTGCCGTCTCTAAATTGTGCGAAACCCCAGCCGCCCGTCGCGGCGTATTTTCTCGAGTCCTTCACCATGAACTGAACGTTGGTGGGGGCCCCCGCCACGAAAGATTGGACACGGCCAAAGACTTTGTTGTTTTCCTCCGACGGAACGTAACTCCAGGCCAGCCGGGCGATGATCGTGCCGTCCGGAAACGGCAGCTTCCCTTCCCGGTAGGCCTTGATCGCCAAATCATTGCCGAGAAGGGCTCGAAGATCGTTGAGGTTGCCTTCTTCGTGGGCCACGGAAATCAACTTCCAGTCGCGGTATCCGGGGGGAATTTTGACTCCGAAGATCGGGGTGGCTTCTTCATCAGCGGGTCGAGATGCGGGGGCCGAAGAAACGACAACGCCGGCCACCGTCGCAACTGCAACCAGCAAGAAAGCGACCAATTTCATTATGATGTCCTCCTTCCAACATGCTTATTCAACCCATGCGTCACTTGGTGGGTGAGCCACAGTGCATCAAATCAGAAGCGTGAGCGCGAAACAATTAGACGATGGTATTGCCGATACATTGGCATCGATCGACGCAAGTAGCGGCGTTCGATGCGGTTATTGAAGAGGACCCAACAGCCGCGAAGCAGAATTCTCTTTGGCCTGACTTTCCGCCCGGGCAGTCGATTCACGGCGTCGCGGTGGAGGACCTCGTTGCGGCGACCGCAGGAAGCACATCGTAAAGCGCCTGCACCGGCTTCACCTCGGCATTCTCGTCAGCCACCGATATAGCCATGATGCGGACGTTCTCATTATCCGGCAGCTTTATGGTTTTTATGCCCGACGGTAAGTCGATCGAATACGCGAACAGATAGGAGTAAGCATAAGGAACATTCTCACCCGCAGCGTTGTGATGATGCGAGCAGTACCAAGCCAGGTCGGCGCGCTTGATGTAGCCCGCCCTGATGCCAGTCATCTCGCCATAATCGTCATTTGATGTGTCCTTTGAGCTCCACTGGCGGTCATCCCACTGTCCGACGAATCC
>DATHOK010000036.1:0-4517 GCA_035484995.1 Verrucomicrobiia bacterium
GTAACCTTCTTTGAGAACAGTGAAGTCTGTCAAGTGCGATACACTTTCTGCGTGCGAGTTCTGGGTATTGATTGTGGCGGAGCGTACACCGGATACGGCGTGGTGGAGATGCATTCCGGGGGACGATTGGTGTGCCTGACCTGTGGGGCCATCAAGCTTTCGCTGCGCGAGCCGCTGGCGCGGCGTTTGTCGCGCATCTATGACGAACTCGGTGGACTTATTACGGAGCACCATCCCGACGAAGTGGCGATTGAGGGAATCTTCTACGCGCTGAATGTGAAGTCGGCGTTGAAGCTGGGCCAGGTGCGCGGAGTGGCTATGCTGGCCGCGGCCGCCGCTGGGCTCGAGGTCGCCGAGTATTCGCCGCTGACCATCAAGTCGTCGGTGGTGGGATATGGGCGGGCAGAGAAGCAGCAGGTGCAGCAGATGGTGACGCGATTGCTTGGATTGGCCGAAGCTCCGGAGCCGTTGGATGCTTCCGACGCGTTGGCCATCGCCATCTGCCACTTGCACACTGCGGGCACGCTGGAAAGGCAGAGGGCTGCGGCGCGGTGATGATTCCGGCTCGCCTGAATAGAACTTTTCTGATCAGAGCTTTCCAGATTCGCTACGCCAACCGATGTTTCGCGATTGGTGCGATGCTAGTGACGGCGATGTCCTCTGGGCCGTCGATGGCGCAGCAGGCGGCGAACGGGACTGCTGCATCGGCCGCCACCGTTACTTTTACCCTGGATTTTCCCCAGTCCAATCCTGAGCACTACTCAATCGCTATCGACACATCCGGAAACGCGCGTTATGAGTGTACGGGGAAGGTAGCGCAGGATTCCGAGGAGGAACTCTACCGGGCGAGGTTCCAGGTGTCGGCGGGGAACCGCGAGCGAATCTTCTCCCTGGCGAAGCAGGCGCGGTATTTCACCGGAGCGATTGACTCAAGCAAAGGCAACCTGGCTTTCACCGGTGCGAAGGTGCTGAGCTATCAGGATGGCCAGCGTTCGAACACGGCGCACTACAACTATTCGAACCACGCACCGGTGCAGCAGTTGACCACACTTTTCCAAAACATGGCGGCTACTCTGGAATATGGACGGCGTCTAGCCTATTACCACCGCTATCAGAAGCTGGCGCTGGACGACGAGTTGAAGCGCATGCAGACTCAGGCCAGGAATGACGAACTCAGCGAGATACAAAGCGTGGGGCCGGTGCTGCAGGAAATTCTTGACGACGCGTCGGTGATCAACGTGGTGCGGGCGCGAGCCAAGGAGTTGATCGAGATGGGGAATGGAGCCACGGGGCACTGACAGAGCAGGAAGACCAAACCATGCCGAGTCGAGTGGATGCGAGCCCATGGCTCCCAGCGACAAAGTCAGGGCTGCGGAAGGTACGGTCGTCGTCACAGTGAGTTTGACAGGGGTGCCAGGTTGCGCGGAGGTCGGAGCCAGAGCGAACAATTCAACGCCCGGGTTTCGAGTACATCCCACACGGGAACGCCAACGAATAGAAACAGGGCCAGAGCGTGCTGGTAAGGAGCCATGGCGGCAAATGTATAGCAGAAGTCAACAATCGGCGAGACGATCTCGCTCTAACGAACCACTACACCGGCGTAGCCCACGACCAGGTCGTGATCACCGGAGACATCGCCCGAGGTCGCGTACTTCACCAGTTCACACGAGGTGGCGCCCAGCTTCTTCGCAGCCGTGAGCATTACTACCGCCGGGCCCAGGCCGCACATGCTGATGTTCTGCTGCGTGACCGCGTCGTAGAGGGCGCGAGCGTCGAGGGCGAGGATTGGCCCGATCGCCTTGTGGTCCTTCACGCGGGTGACAGCGTCAGATTCGTAATGATTCATATCGCTCGAGGCCACGATCAGGACGGGATTGTTCTGCGCGGCAATAACATCCGCAATGGCTTCGCCCAGTTCCTCGAGAGCCTCGAACTGATGAGTGCCGAGCGCGATGGGAACGAACTTGAGTTGGGGTTGGCGCACCTGCAGGAATGGCAACTCGACCTCAGCCGCGTGCTCGTTGCGGTGAGCGGACGAGTCTTCCTGCAGAAGCGGGCAGCGCTGCTTTAGAGCCGAGGCGAACGAGTTGTCGATCGCGACCGTACCGAGAGGCGTCTCCCATGCGCCCTCGCTCATGATTGCCAGGGCGCGGCCCATGCCCGTGTGGTTCGGACACAGCACAAGGCAGAGCTGCGGGATCTCTAGCCCTGCGAAGACAGCACCGGCTACGTGACCGGAATACATGTAGCCCGCGTGGGGAACAATGCAGCCCACAGCGCAAACGGGCTCTCGTTGCGGAGTCTGGGATAGGTAGGCGCGAACTTCCTCGCGCAGATCATCCGGATCGTTGGGATAGAAGCGCCCGGCAACTGCGGGATGGCGAACAGTTGCGGTGGTCATAGGCTCTCCGGTAGTCGAAATAATGCTACGAGCCGTTGTGGGCGTCGCGCAAGGCATGAAAGAGGGCGGCGCTTTCTTCCAGAGTCAGGGTCTCAGCGCGGGCGGCGGGTTTCACTCCGGCCTGCGCCAGGGCGGCGCGCAGACGAGGTTCGGGGTAGTTCGGCTTCAGATTATTCCATAGGGTCTTGCGCTTTTGTCCGAAGGAAAGCTTGAGGAAGTCGATGAAGCCGTCGTTCGCGGAACCAGCTTCGAGTTGGCCGTCCCCATCGAGGCCCAGTTCCTTTTGCCGCGGGGCGATGGTGAGGCGCAGCGCGGTGGAATGCACTTTGGGCGGTGGAGAAAATGCTCCGGGGGGCAGGGTGAAGAGTTTTTCGACCCGGGCGTAGAGCTGCGCGGTGGCCGAGAGCAGTCCATAATCGCGGCTGCCGGGCTCGGCGGCGATGCGATCCGCGACTTCGCGCTGGACGAGAATCACGATTGTTTCAAAGTATTTGGAATAGTCGAACAGCCGCAAGAGGATCTCAGAAGTGATGTAGTAAGGGAGATTGCCGATCACTTTTGCGGGCTCGGGGCGGAATTCGATGCCGGGCCGGCGCAGGCCGGGCTTGGGTCCAAACAGAGAATCGAAATCAATGGAGAGAACGTCGCCTTCGATGATTTCAACATTGGAGAACATGCCGAAGCGGAGGCGAAGTTGTGCGGCCAGCACGCGGTCAAGCTCAACCGCGATCAAGCGGCGAGCGCGCTTGGCCAGGAGCGATGTGAGAACGCCGCGTCCGGGACCGATTTCGAGCACCGTGTTTTGCGATACATCGCCGAGGGCGTCGACGAGCTGCTGAGCAAAGCTGTCGCTGACGAGGAAATGCTGTCCCAACTTGGGCTTATGTTGAGGACGGCGCGTGGACACGACCTTCGGCACGTTGACCCTCTTTTCCCCGGACATATAGACTGCTTATGTCCCGAAACATATTCCATCATAACGTGCGCCCGCGAAAAGCGGGTCTCCCGGGAGGGATTCATGCATATCGCGTTCGTGGCTTCGGAAGGCGTGCCGTTTTCAAAAACTGGCGGGTTGGCGGATGTGGTGGGCGCATTGCCACGGGCCCTGGCCGCACTGGGGCATCAGGTAAGCGTCTATCTGCCTCGATACCGGCAAACCAAGCTGGCCGACCCGGCGACCGTGGTGCGCAGCATCACCATCCCTTTTGATGACAAGTATCGCTTTGCCTCAGTGGTGACCGGTGGAAGCCAGTCCGGCGTGAAATTTTATTTTGTCGACTATCCCGACTACTTCGATCGCGACGCGCTGTATGGCACGCCTGCGGGAGACTATCCCGACAACGCTGAGCGTTTCGCGCTGTTCTCTCGCGCTGTGCTGGAGGCGACGAAAATTCTCGGCGTGCCTCAGATTTTTCATTGTCACGACTGGCAGTCGTCGCTGGTTCCGGTGCTACTGCGCACGGTTTATGCTGAGGATCCGGCGTTTCGCGATGTGGGCACCGTGTTTACTATCCACAACATCGGCTACCAGGGTCTTTTCCCGCCGGAGACGCTGCCGCTGCTGATGCTGCCCTGGGACCTGTTCACCATGTCGAAGATGGAATTCTTTGGGCAGGTGAACTTTCTGAAAGGCGCGCTTACGTTTTCGGACTTCATCACTACCGTGAGCCGGAAATACAGCCAGGAAATTCAAACCGCCGAATATGGCTTTGGGCTGGAGGGCGTGCTGCGCGATCGCGCAGCCACGGTCACGGGAATTTTGAATGGCGTCGACTATGACGAGTGGAGCCCGCAGGCGGACAAGTTTATCGCGGCGAAATACTCGCCTCAGGATCTTTCCGGCAAAGCCCAGTGCAAACAGGATTTGTTGACGGCGTTCGGGGTGAAGAACGCCGATCCCAAGATTCCTGTGATCGGCATTGTGTCGCGGTTTGCCGCGCAGAAGGGGTTTGACCTCATCGCACAGATCATGGATCGGCTGGCGCGCGAAGAGATGATCGTGGTCGCGCTCGGCGCCGGCGATAAGCAGTATGAAGAAATGTTTGTCCGACTCAACAAGCAGTTTCCCAACAAAATTGCGGTGAAGGTAGCTTACGATAACGCCATCGCACACAAA
>DATHOK010000037.1:0-8194 GCA_035484995.1 Verrucomicrobiia bacterium
GAGGACGCACTCGAAATTCGCCGCCGCGTTCTGCTTGCCTTCGAATTAGCCGAACGCCGCGCCTGGGCCGGCGAGAACCATGATGGCGACAGCCATGACGCCGAGAATCACGATGTTGAGAACCATGATGTACAGAATCACGACAACGACCCGCTGAACTTCGTCGTCGTCGGAGCCGGCCCCACCGGAGTCGAACTCGCCGGAACGCTCGCCGAAATCTGCCGCCACGCCCTCGCCCAGGACTTCCGCACCATCGATCCGCGCCGAGCCCGCATTCATCTCATCGAAGGCGGTCCGCACGTTCTCCCCGCGTATCCCGAAGATCTTTCGCGCAGCGCTCTTGAGCAACTGCAGCGCCTCGGCGTCGAGGTGCTCACTTCGACGATGGTTACGAACGTCGAGCCCGGCATGATTTACATGGGCAAAGCCCGCATGAATGCAGCCGTCATCCTCTGGGCCGCGGGCGTCGCCGCGTCGCCGCTCGGCAAAAAGCTCGGCGTACCTATCGATCGCGCCGGACGCGTGCAGGTCAAGCCCGATCTCACCGTTCCCAATCATCCCGAAGTTTTCGTCATCGGAGACCTCGCTGCTCTGAAAGACGCAACGGGCAAGCTGTTACCCGGTGTCGCGCCCGTGGCCCTCCAGGAGGGCCGGTACGTAGCTAAGCTGATTCGTCGCGAGATTCGCGCCGACAAGGAAGCCGCGCCCCGCGCGCCGTTTCACTATTTCGACAAAGGCAGTTTAGCCACCATCGGCCGTTCCGCCGCAATCGCCCAGTTCGGCAGGATTCACATCTCCGGATTCATGGCCTGGCTGGCATGGCTATTCGTCCACATTCTTTTTCTGATTGGTTTCCAAAACCGCGTGCTGGTCTTCATCCAGTGGGCATGGTCGTATTTCACCTACGAACGCAGCGCGCGCCTCATTACCGGCAGCACCAGTCTCCCCGGCTGGAGCGACGCGTCCAGCATTCCCAACTCCAGCGACGCCGAAGAAATCTCCACCGCGGCTCGCAAATAAGAGTAAGAATATAGTTGTAGGTGACCTGTGAAAACTGGTTCCATCTCGCGAATTGTTCTCGGCCTCGTGGCGGCTCTAGCTCTCAGTTCCACCTCCTCCGCAGAAGTTCTCAAAATCGTCGTCAACGACACCATTCAGCCCATCACCGAGGAATACATCGCCCGCGCCATCGACGAAGCCCAGCGCCGCAACGATCAAGCTGTATTGATCGAGATCAATACGCCCGGAGGCCTCGTCGAATCCACTCGCCACATCATCGACAAGATGACTTCATCGCATATCCCCGTCATCGTCTACGTGGCGCCCGGCGGCAGCCGCGCCGGTTCGGCTGGAATCTTCATTCTCGAAGCGGCCGACGTGGCGGCCATGGCTCCCGGCACCAACGCTGGAGCGGCGCATCCCGTCCTGCTCTTCGGCCCCACCACGGTTAAACCCGATGACGAAATGAAGCAGAAGATTGAGAACGATGCCGCTGCTCTGATGCGCTCCGTCGTTTCCCGGCGTGGGCGCAACATCGAACTCGCCGAAAGCGCCGTGCGCGAATCGAAATCCTTCACTGACCAGGAAGCCCTCGCACAGCACCTGATCGACTACATCGCACCCAGCCAGGACGATCTTTTCCGCCAGATGGAGGGCAAAAGCTTCAAGCGCTTCAATGGCCAGGAGGCCGCTGTGAATCTCGCCGGCCAGCCCGTCGTGGCTTTCGGCATGACTCTCAAGGAACAGATCCTCGACTATCTAATGGATCCCAACATCTCCTTCATTCTGCTCGCCATCGGCGCCGTCGCCCTGTATGCCGAATTCAATCATCCTGGCGCGGTGATTCCCGGCACCGTCGGCGTTGTCTTTATCTTGCTCGCACTCTTTGCCTTGAATCTGCTGCCCACGCGCTTTGCCGCGCTGGGACTCATTCTCGGCGCGTTCGCACTTTTCGCGGCGGAAGCCAAATTCGCCACTCACGGCGTGCTCACCATCGGCGGCATCACTCTATTCACCCTCGGAGGCCTGCTCCTCGTCGATTCGCCCATCCCGGAAATGCGCGTCCACCTATTCACTGCCCTCGCGGTCAGCCTTCCTCTCGGCGTGATAACGGCATTTCTGATGAGCATCGCGCTAAAAGCCCGCCGCAACAAGATGGTCTCCGGCGCGCAAGGAATTATCGGGGAAACGGGAATCGCGCAAACCGATCTCTCCCCTCGCGGCAAGATCTTCGTTCACGGCGAACTGTGGGACGCCGTCTCCTGCCCCGACGTATCTGCAGGGCAGTCAGTGGTGGTGCGGCGCATCGATGGACTTCTGCTTCAAGTCGAGCCCCTGGCCGTAGCGCCACCCGCGGCCGCACCAGCCGTCACCCGGTAGGACTGCCGCGCACCAGCGCAAGCAACGGCCGCCATCCCGAATTCCGCGCCCGTTCCCTCTCCCTGCGTTACAATCCGCGATAGGATCGTTGTTTCGCTTCGGAGTGGAGTTACAAATGGAAATCTTTGGCATTGGAATTGGATTCGTCACTATCATCATCGTTGTCTTTGCTATTTACGCTTTAAGCTCAATCAAGATCCTGGCCGAGTACGAACGTGGCGTCATTTTCCGCCTGGGACGCCTGTTATCCGCCCCCAAGGGGCCCGGAATAGCCCTCGTGTTCGCTCCCATCGACCGCATGGTCCGCGTCTCGCTGCGCCAGGAAGCTCTCGAAGTGCCGCCGCAAGACATCATCACCCGTGACAACGTTACGCTCAAAGTAAATGCGGTGATCTTTCTGCGCGTGATCGATCCCAGCAAAGCAGTGGTCGAAGTTTCCAACTACGTCTACCAGACTTCGCAATTCGCCCAGACCACGCTGCGCTCCGTGCTTGGCGAGCAGGAACTCGACGAACTCCTCGCTCATCGCGAAAAAATCAACCTGCGCTTGCAAAGCATTCTCGACCAGCACACTTCCCCCTGGGGCGTGAAGGTGACGAACGTCGAGGTCAAGCAGGTCGACATGCCGGAATCCATGCTGCGCGCCATGGCCAAGCAGGCCGAGGCCGAACGCGAAAAGCGTTCTAAGATTATCCACGCCGAGGGCGAGTTCTCAGCCGCGCAGCGACTCGTGGACGCTGCCCATTTGCTGGCAACCGAGCCGGTCAGCGTGCAACTCCGCTACCTGCAGACCCTCACCGAAATTGGCGTCGAGAAAAATACCACGGTCATCTTCCCCGTTCCTGTGGACTTCTTCTCCGGACTGCAGAAGCTGCTGGGCAAGGGCGATGACAAGGCTGCGGCATAACGATTTTGGATAGTTCGCGCTTCGGCGCTGCGGAAAGGGATGTGCGATAAGCAGGCTTTAACCGCTGAGGTACATATTTGCGATGGATCCCGAACAAGACACTGAAATCACGTTAGGCACCGCGAAACTCCTGACCCTATTCTTCGGCCTGGTTGTGGTCTGCGCGGTTTTTTTCGCACTCGGCTACACTCTCGGCCGCAAGTCAGACATCGGCCCCACGGCCCCCAGCGCCGCAACTCCTCTGCAACCCGCGCCGAACGGCCTCAAGCCTGGGGGCTCGGCGTCTCCGCAATCCGCTCCCCCAATGACTTTTTACAAAGCGGTCGAGCAGAAGGACGCCAACGCGCAACTGACGCCCGCCTCCGCCGATGCGAATTCCGCCAATCCCCCGGCGACAGGTCAGCCGACATCTTCACCCAGCGCGTCTTCTCCAGCAGCGTCGTCTTCTGGAACGCCTGCCTCGGGAACCCAAGCTCAGCCTTCGCAGACCGGCAACCCGCCCGATCCCATGGCGGCGATCCCCAGCACCCCTTACTTCGTGCAGGTCGCCGCCGTCACCAAGCAGGAGGACGCCGAGTCTCTGGTCGATGCCCTCAAAAACAAGCAGTATCCCGCCTTCGTAGCCACCAACTCTGCCAACGAAAAATTGTTTCGCGTTCAGGTTGGCCCCTTCCCCGACGCCAAGGACGCGGAAGCAACGCGTTCCCGGCTCATCAACGACGGATACAACCCGATCGTCAAGAAGTGAAAACCTGAAGCAATCAGCAATAAGAAGTAAAGATCGAAATCCTATGAAGCCTGATCCGCTGTTGAACCGCCGTGTCATCTTCAAGCTCCACGGCATGGACCCACTCGACTCAACCATTCTGAAGCAGGAGGCCACCGGGTATTGGATCCGCGGCGGCACTCTGGCACCTCAACTCGACCAATCGAATTGTTCCCAGAATAATGACGTGCGTTTCCTCGAGTTCACCCGCATCGAGTGGCTGCGAGCTCCCAGACAGCGCCCCTGATTGTCGTCCATCTCAAATATTGACAACCGTCAATTTAACAGCTATTCCTAGTCCCCATGACCTCGCCCACATCGCTCGACCACACGTTGCACGCCATTGCTGACCCTACGCGCCGCCGCATCCTGGGGGCTCTCAAACAACGTGGCCCGGCTGCCACGACCACTCCCGCGGTCGCAAAGCACGCTGGCCTTTGCGCCGGCGATATTGAAGAGCGCGTGCGCCTCTCCCAGCCCACCATCTCCCATCACATGGCGATTCTCACCAAGTCCGGGCTCGTGGAGGTAGTCAAGCAGGGCCAGTGGCGCTGGTACCGCCGTAACGAAAAAGCCCTTCGCCGATTGGTGAAGAGCCTGCGCACTCAACTCTGATTTTAAGGAATTGTCATCCCGAGCGAAGCGAGGACGATCAAGCATTGCTCTTGGAGGTTCTAGTTAGCGCCAGAAGCCGTGCCTTTGGACTTCTGCAGCAGCCGTCGCGCTTGTGAAATCAGTTCCGCCACTTCGAAGGGTTTTACCAGGTAGGGTAGGTTGTTCTCCTGCAGAAACGCCCGCTCATCGCCCTGCTCCACGCCATTCGAGAACGTGAACAGCACATGTTTTTCCATGTCTGCACAATTCTTCCTGAGCCACAGGAAAGCTTCCTTCGCGTTCCAGTCTGACGGCATCTTGCCGCTCATGATGACCGCATCGAACGGCTCGGAGAGCAACCGCGTCTTCACGTCGTCGCTCCTGCTGGCCGTAACCACATTGGCCCCGGCGCCGGTGAGCACGTCGCGCTCGAACTCGAGCACCGCCTCTTCTTCCTCCACCAGCAGCACCCGGCCCTGAATGGCTCCCTCGCGCTTCGGTGGAATAACCACAGGGGCTTCCACCACCGCCCCGGCTGTTGCCGCCATCGGCAGCCGCACTTCGATCACCGCTCCGCCCTCAGCCGCATTGTGTGCTGTGATGTCGCCGCCGTGCTCCTTCACAATCCCGTAGCAGATGCTCAACCCCAGCCCCGTTCCCTTCCCAACGTTTTTCGTCGTATAGAAGGGATCGAAAATTCTCTTCGGATCTTTGATCCCCGGCCCATCGTCGGCAAACTGCGCGCACACATCGCCTTTCTCGCAATAAACTCGGATCTTCAACTTCCCGGCACGCCCGGTCTCGAGCACCGCATCCACCGCGTTGTTGATGATGTTCAGAAATACCTGTTCGATCTGATGCGGATCAGCTACCACCATCGCCGCATCCGGCCCCAGATCTTTTTGCACTTCGATGTTGTTGACCTTCAAATCGTAATCGCGCAACGTCAGCGTCTCTTCCAACACCCTCCGGATGTCCACTTCCGACCGCTCCGGCTTCCTCTGCCGCGCGAACGAAAGCAGGTTCTGCACCACCCGGTGCGTGCGCTGCGCCTGCTTGAACATTTTGCCCACGTAATCCTGCGCGCGCTCGCTCAATCCTTCGCTCTCAAGCAACTGCGCATAACCCAGAATCGCGGTTAGCGGATTATTCAGCTCGTGCGCCACGCCCGCAATCAACTGCCCTACAGCCGACATTTTCTCGCTCTGCAAAAGCTGTTCCTGGGTGCGCCGCAAATCTTCGTACGCCTTGCAGGTTTCTTCGTAGAGTCGGACTTTCTCAATAGTGGTGGCCAATTGCCGGCTGATCGCCACCATTAGATTCTCTTCCCCGCTGGAATATTGATACTCCGCGTGGCTGCGCAATCCCATCATCCCGATCGGGCTGTCCTTGCCCCAGAACAGCACCCAGATCCAGGCACCGTCGCTGTCCGATCGTATGAACCCCGCCACGGTCCCGGTGAGATGCGGCAGGTACTCAGCCGTAATCACTTCGGCCCGCGACCGCATTACGAGATCGCCGAAACCCTCCGCAAAACTGATTTCCGCCGGCCGCGACTTGTCCCGGCTGCTCGGTCCCCACGCTGCTCGCCGTCGGTAGGTCGGAGCATCCGAATCAGAAAGGTACACTGCTCCGCTTTCCGCCCCAAACAACGAAACCACCTGCCGCAGCGTCAGGTTCAGAATTTCATCCAGATCGAAAGACTGCGTTGCCACCACCGCCATCGCATTCAGGGCATTCAGTTCGCGGTTGCGACGCCGCATCTCATCTTCGGCGCGTCGCTTCTCCGTCACATCCAGCACAAATCCCTGATAGCGTTCCACCTTGCCCGATGTGTCCCGCGTGGCGAAACTGCTTTCCGAGGCCAGCAGCAGTGTTCCATTCTTACGCCGCATCGTCACTTCAAAATTCCGCACGTAATTCTGCAGATCGATGTCCCGGTGAAATGCGTCCCGCTGGCCCGCATCCACCCGAATATCTTCGTCCAGGTTCAGCGGCAGCACCTCTTCCCGGGATTCATACCCCAGCATGCGGACAAACGCATCGTTGCAATCGAGCAAACGTCCGCTCGGCGTCGCCACATACACGCCTTCCTGCACCTGCTCGAACAGCAGGCGGTATTTCTCTTCGGCCGACCTGCGCTCCGTGATGTCGCGTACGATGTGGATCGTGCCCTTCTGCTTGCTCCCCTGCTCCGCATACGAAGAAGTGGAGACCATGGAGAATCCGCCGAAGCACGGGTCGGCTCCTTCGCTGATTTCTTCGCCCCCGCGCGCGCAATAGGGACATCCCGTCCACTCGCCCAGTCCATGCGGCAATACCGATTCACAAGTGCTGCCGATCACGTCCGCCGACGCCAGTTGCACCTGCTCCAGCAGAATCTGATTGGCCTTGATGATGCGGAATTCCGCGTCGTGCGCCAAGATAATGTCATGCACCGAGTCAAACGTGTTGCGCCACTGCCGCTGCGAGCGCAGCGCCTGCTCGAGTAACCGGAAATTCTCGATCGCAATCCCCAGCTGCCGTCCGCAAGTCTCCAGAAAATCCAGTTCATCGGCCGTCAGTTTTCTCGCCCGGGCGCTGCCCAGAACCATCAAGCCAATCGACGACTTCTTCCCGACCACCGGCACCATCACCACATAGCGCAGCTTTTCGGACGCAAGCAGGTCCACATCCTCCGGGATCGCTTCACTCGCCGCGGCCACCACCGGCCGGCCCCGCTCCATCATCTGGGAAACGGTTTCCGTCAACTCCGCAAAACCCGCTTCCCGCAGAAAGTCAGCCGAAACTCCTACCGCATGCGTCGCGACCAAATGTCCGCCCTCGATCAAGCGGAACCATGCCGCCTTGCTCTTGGTCAGCCGCTGCAATTCTCCCAGCGACTCTTCCATCATGCCGCCCTGCTGCTGCGCCAGCACAATGTTCTCGGTCAACGCCTGCAGCACTTTAAGGCGCTGGTCCCGCGCCCGGGTTTCTCCAAACAAAATCAGCAGCATGCTCAGCCCCAGCAGCACATCGGCAATCGCGCCAAGTCCCGCCGGAATCTGATTCGTGAATGGCGGCCAATCCAGGTGCTGCACCAGCAGGCAACTCGCCAGCAGCCACGTCGCCAGCTCCCAGCGCCCTTTGCGGGCACGCAACAAGGAAATCGCCGCAGTCACCAAAATGATTTGATAAGAGACTTCGAGAGCGAAGCGCAAAGGTAGAGAGTCCGGCCACAACACCACGCGCGCCACCGCAAACCCCGCCACACTTACTGTGATCACAACTAGCGGCACCAGCAGATCCCGTCCCCGGATGTAAACCAGGATCGCACCTGCGAACAGTCCAATCGCCACCACGAACGCCGCCTGCACCACCGCCGGAACATATTGCTCCGGAATCCCCATCGCGGCCCCGTGCACGCCCGCCAGCCGCGAAGTCACCAGCAGCACCCAGCCCGCCGTCCAGATTAAGAGGTAGCGTTGCCGCAGCGCGCACAGCACCACCACCGACGCAGCCAGCATCAGCAGCAGCGCCCACTCCCCGGCCTTCAGCCCGGCCAGCGC
>DATHOK010000038.1:0-13895 GCA_035484995.1 Verrucomicrobiia bacterium
CATCCAAGCTTCGCCGGTTCCTGCCCAGACCGTACTTGGATCAGAAGGCGCTACTGCGAGGGCGCCGATGGCGGCGACCGGTTGCTTGTCAAAGATCGGTGTCCAGTGATTACCGCCATCGATCGATTTCCAGATACCTCCCGAGGCAGCTCCCGCATAGTAAGTGCTGGCATCGCCCGGAACGCCGGCTATGGCCGCGACGCGATTGCCCACCCTCGGGCCTACGAAGCGGAAGCGGAACTGACCATCTTCCTGGGAGTCCGATTGCGCACGCGCCGACATGCTGCCCAGCATGGCAATCGCAGCGAAACACAGTGTCATTCTTCTGATGAGCATTCCTGGAATCCTCCGGTCAGAACATCGTGCATCTTACATGTCGGCAGGCAAAGAGGGCAAAGTCCTTGGAAGAAACTGTTGGTCGCTCAAATACTGACGAGATTTTGAAATTTTCCGAAGCAGTCTACGCTCCCCGAGGCAGGAGATGGTTGATTCCTGCTCACCGGGTGGTGACGGCGGATCTACTTTGCGAGCGCAGGGACCCGTGTCTCAAGCGTCCTCATGACGTCCAGAATCATATGAACGACAGCATCATCGCCGATCGCAGTATTGATCATGGTGTGGTAAATGGCGCGATCCGGCCATTCGACGTGGAAATATTTCTGGATGAAATCAACACGCTCGCGATCAACTGTGTCCACCAGTTGCTCGGCTTCCTTTTCGCTCTTGCCGCGAGCCAGCAGGCGTCGAACTTTATTCTCCCGCGGAGCGTAAAGAAAAACCCGCAACGCATCTTTGCGGTTCTTGAGGAACTGCTGTGA
This sequence comes from Verrucomicrobiia bacterium, assembly GCA_035484995.1. Taxonomy (GTDB): domain Bacteria; phylum Acidobacteriota; class Terriglobia; order Terriglobales; family Acidobacteriaceae; genus Sulfotelmatobacter. The sequence goes on from DATHOK010000038.1 coordinate 819, forward strand.
TCCTCTTCCTACGATGACAGAGTTACCGGTCTTGGCCACGTTTTGAACAACCTCTTCCGTAAACTTCAAAATGCATTCGCTGTCTACCAGCTTGAGCTTGTGAGCATTGATGCTGCCTTCATAACTGCCGCGCAAGAACGATTTGAAAAGCCTGTAGTAGAGGGGATCGGTTCGTTCCTCCCGGCCCTCGACGACTGTCTTGGGGCAATCGGCAAGGCGTGCAATCTCCTCCGTCAGCAACTCATCCCAAAGCTTCCAGCCGAGTTGCTTGGCAAGAAGTTGGGCGATTTCGCCGCCGCCGCATCCGTATTCGCGTTCGATGGTAACGATTTTTATCATGTCTCTCTCGGATACTTAGTTCTCCTGCGTTACATCAGACTGCTTGTTTCACTCCGCTATTCTCACTCCACCGCCACCCGGATCATTTTTCTTCAACAGAAAAGCGAGGCCGAACATGATGGCGGATCCTACGCAAAGAACCATAAACGTATCAATGTAGGCCAGGCTCGCGGCCTGCGCTTGCAGCGATTGATAAATCCTGGCATAAGCCGTGAGTTGCGCCTCATGCTTACCTACACCGGAGGCAGCCAGTTGTTGGGCCAGGCCGTTCGCCGAGTTCACGAAGTTGGGGTTGTCGACCCTGGCATTTTGCACCAGCCTGGCCTGATGGAATTGCGAGCGCCGCGCAATTAATGTGGTGACCAAAGACGTTCCCACGCTGCTTCCCATGTTGCGCATGAAATTGATAATTCCTGCGACCGCGTTATTCTTCTCCGGCGCAATTCCGATGTATGCCACCAGCGTAATCGGCACGAACAGGAAACCCAAACCGATCACCTGGGCGATGCGGAGCCAAGTTGCCGCACTGAAGCTGATCAGCAAATCGATTCGCTGCGTGGAATAGAACATGGAGACCGACAGTGCCAGCCAGCCGAAGGCAATCAGATAGCGCGCCTGGATCTTGGTTGTTAACTGCCCCATGATGGGCATCTCGATCAGCAAAACCAGCCCTCCTGCCGAAAGAGCAAGCCCCGCCAGTTCCGAGGTGTAGCCGACAAGCGTCTGGAGGAACTGCGGCATCAGCACCAGGCTGCTGAACAACATTATTCCGAGAGTGAACATCATCAGGCTCGAGCTGGCGAAGTTAAAGTCCTTGAACATGTGAACGTCGATGATGGGCGTTTTGTGATACCACTCCCAGATCACCAGCGAAATCAGGCATACGGTTGCGACCACGATCAAAGTCGTGATGAAGTGCGAACCGAACCAGTCATCTTCCTGGCCCTTGTCGAGCAGCACCTGTAACGCTCCGATGCCGAGTGCCAGGAGGGCAATGCCGATGTAATCCAACTTGACCCCAGCCGCTTTGAGCTTGGCTAAATATGGAGGGTCTTCGACAAAGCGCCTCACCAAGAGCCACGTGAGCACGCCGACCGGAAGGTTGATGAAAAAAATCCAGCGCCAGGAATAGTTGAAGGTAATCCACCCGCCCAGAGTCGGCCCGATCGTGGGCGCCATGATGGCCGTAATTCCATACAGCGCAAATGCCAGGCCTCTCTGCTGAGGCGGAAACGTATCTGCCAGAATGGCCTGCGCCATCGGTTGCAGGCCGCCGCCACCGGCGCCTTGCAGCACCCGAAAGAGAAGAAGAAATCCCAGACTTGGCGCGATGCCGCAAAGCAAAGAACTCACCGTAAAGACAGCCAGGCAGGACATGAAGAAGCGCTTGCGTCCCAATGCGCCTGCGAGCCAGCCGCTGATCGGGAGGATGATGGCGTTCGAGACCAGATAGGAAGTCAACACCCACGTACTCTGGTCATTGCTCGCGCCCAGATTGCCTGCCATATACGGCAAGGCCACGTTCGCGATGCTGGTGTCGAGCACCTCCATGAAGGCGGCCATCGCCACGACGACAGCAATCAGCCAGGGATTGTACTTAGGCCGCCAAACTGCCTCATCGAGTGTGAGAGCGGCAGAACTCATTTGAGGTAAACGTCCGGCACCACGTTCATGCCCGGTCGAAGTCGGCGATCCTTGTTTTCACCGGGTTCGAGAACAATCTTGACCGGAACCCTTTGGACAATTTTCACGTAGTTTCCCGTGGCATTCTCCGGCGGGAGCAGGCTGAAGAGCGGTCCCGTTGCTCCCGCGATGCTGTCCACATGGCCCTTCAGCTTATGGCCGCTCGAATCCACATGAATTTCCGCTTTCTGTCCAACTTGCATGTGCTTGAGCTGGGTCTCCTTGAAATTGGCGGTGACCCAAACTTCATCGAGAGGCACGACGGTAAGTAGTTGCTGCCCATTTTGCACGTTCATCCCAACCACCACCGTTTTGTTCACCTCGCCAGTGACGGGTGCGACGATTTTTGTGTAACCGAGATTCAGTTGCGCCTGTTCAAGTTGGGTGCGTTTTTGCTCAACATCGGCGATGGCAGCCCGCACTCGGGCCCGGGTAGACGACACTTGCTGCGGCCCAGTCTCCGCGTATTGGTGGTTCGCATTGGCTTGCGCCAGCCGGCTGCGGGCCTGTTGGACGAATTGCTGCGCCGCAGACTCGCTGGCCCGGGCTGCAGCAACCGTCGCGGTGCTCGATTTGGCGGTGGCCACCGCCTGATCGTAGATTTGTCGTGATACTTCCCGCTTGTCGACCAGCTCCTTGTAGCGGTGGAGATCATCTTGCGCTCTTACATCGTTGGCCTCGTCCGCTTCCAATTGGGAATGAGCGGCGGCCAGTTGCCGCTCGGCTGCGACCACCCCGGCGTCAGCGTCTTCGATACCCGACGCAGTGAACCTCAGTTGGCTTGAAGTGTTTACCGACGTTATGGGAACCGTGATGTTCAGCGACTGGGCCGTCGCCTCCGCGCTATTGAGGTTCGCTTGCGCCTGCGCGACTGCAACCTCATAGTCTTTCGGGTCGATCTCAACCAGCACTGTGCCTTTTTCGACCCACTGGTTGTCGTCTACGTTGACTTTCAACACATAGCCGGAGACGCGCGCACTAACTGGATAGAGGTGGACGTCCGCTTGGGCGTCGTCCGTCGATTCGTAAGTGCTCAGGTAGAGCCACAGGAATAGGCCGCCGACAACCACTACGACGGCGACCGCGAGAATCAAAATATTTCTGCGTCGCTTGGGATTCGGGCGCACCGGCGGCGTATAGCTTCTCTCCGCCAAAGGCGATGAATCCGTCGAAGATTCGGAACGGGGTGGGTTTTCGTCCGCCATGTTTATTGTCCTTTGAAATATTCTTTGACGCCCTGCTCCGCGATTCCCAGAGCGCGAATCAACGAAATTTTCGCGTAATTATAGCTGTATAGACTTGATATGTACTGCTCGTGCGCACTCGCGACCGCTTCCTCCGATTGAACAACCTCTACACTGTCGGTGACCCCGGCGCTGAAACGATCACGCGATTGAGTCAGCGTTTCTTCCGCCAGTTCGATGTTGCTGCGCGCCACGCTGACCTGATCCGCAGAGGACTGCAGGTTCAGTAGCGCGGCGCGCACGTCGGAGTCGATCTGGGCCCGCAGACTCTCTAGGCGCTCGCGGCTCTGCTCGAGTCTGGCATCGGCCTGCAGAACATCAGCGTGAACGCTCCCTCCCTGAAAAATTGGAATCGAGAGCGTTCCGCGCACGTCAGCCACTGCCGTTGCCGTGGAGGGATGCGACCCTCCCAAGCCATAATCTGCGTTGACAGACAACGATGGGAAATAGCCCGCCAGCGCTGCCTTCCGGGCAAATTGTGCTGCACGTACGTCGCTGATAGCTGCCTGGTAATCGGAACGTGACGCATAGGCGCGTCCGAGAGCGGCATCGACCGAAAGAGCTTCGAGCGCTTGATACGGCGACTTGTCAGCGAATTCAAATTCCTGGCCAGAAGCTAAGCCAATAACGCGCGCCACGGTCAGCTTCTGGATGGCGAAGTTATTCCTCGCCTGGATCAATTGCTGTTGCCGGGTCTGGAGCTCAACCTTGGTACGCAGGCCGTCGATGTCGGGCGAAGTGCCGGCGTTTACCTGGTCGTTGGCTTGATCGTAGAGCGCCTGTGCCGTCTTGACCTGCGCTTCCGCCGTCTCAATGCGAGCTTCGTCGGCGATAGCCTGCAGGTAGGTGTAGCCTACGGCCAGCACGACCAGATCGCGAGCGTCCTTGAAGGTATAGTCGGCGGATTTCAGACTCTGGTTGGCCGCGCGGGCAGCGTTGATGGACTTCCAATCGAACAGCGTCTGAGTCAAATTGGCACGTGCATCGAAGTAAGAAAAAGGGCCCACCGACGACGAGAGATTGAGGGCTTTGGCGAGGCCGGCAAAGCCGAGCTGATCGATGTTGATTTTTGACTCCGCCACGTAAGGGTCCCCGGTCACGTGCGGCAACAGAGCACTCAGTTGCTCCCAGCGTTGACCCCGGGCCGAACGAACGTCGGCATGCGAAAGGAGCAATCCGAGATTCTGCTTCAACCCGCGGTCGATGGCATCCTCAAACGAAAGCGACAGAACTCCTGGAACCAGCTTTGCCGGGACGCTGGCTGCGAACGGACTCACCCCGGTTGTTCCGGGAATAGGTTGGCCAGGAGTGCTCGGACCAGGTGTTGTCTGGGTTTGCGCCAGCGATGTTGCCGCCACACAAACCAGGACTTCAGCCAACAGGAAGACGCCGCAGCGTGCGTAACTGAGTCTCAAGGGAGTCTCCTCCTTAATTCGCGACACTAAGACTTGTGAGCTCCCAGAAGCGGGGAGGATGACATGATATGCCAGGTGCTTGAGTGCATGCACAAGCGCGCGCTTGCCGAGGCATGAACCGCCCACAGCGCTGGTTTCCGGCAGAATCGTGTCACGCCCGGGCTTTGTCGATCATCGCTTTCCAAATACCCTTCGACTTCAGAACCAGCTCAACGGCTTCACGAATTGCGCCGCGGCCTGCAAGAGCTCTCGTGGTGTAGTGGGCCGCGTCTTTTGCCTCGGGGACGGCATCGCCCACGGCGATGGCCAGGCCAGCGCGGCGCATCAGCGGGATGTCTGGAAGGTCGTCGCCAATATAAGCGACAGCCGAATCGGAGACGCCTGCTCTTCGAAGGATGTCTTCGTATGCCGGCATCTTCACCGGTTGTTTCATGTAGATAAATTCCATCCTCATTTCCTGGGCGCGGCGAAGCAGTGCGGCGCTCTCGCGGCCCGTGATGCAGCCTGTGCGCAGGCCCGCTGTCTGGGCGAGGGTTAGTCCCTGGCCGTCGTGGGCGTCGAAGGTTTTGATTTCGAGGGCGATGCCGTCGGTCTGCGAGAGCAGAGTGACGCCGCCGTCGGTCATTGTGCCGTCCACGTCCATAAGAAGCACTTCGATCCGCGCCGCGCGCTTTTTTAGCGCAGGGGAGATTTTAGGAAAACGAGCCAAAGAACCCTCCAGAACAAACCTAGATGAGAGTCTAAGTTAAAAGATTCACCGGGCGGATGCCAACTGCGCTCCACTGCTCCGATAGCTCATTCAGGAGGAGGATAATTTTTTGCATACTTAGCCACGACCACAAGCATCTGTGTGAGGAAGGAGCTAACCATGAGCACAGTCACCGCACCGGAAGTAACCGCTGTCACAACCTGGAACATCGACCCCGTTCACTCCAACGCCCAGTTCAAGGTCAAGCACATGATGATCTCGAACGTGAAGGGAGAGTTTACTGGCGTTACCGGAAAATTGGAATTAAACAGTACGGACATCACCAAATCAAAAATCGAAGCCTCGATCGATGCCACCACGATCAACACCCGGGAACCGCAGCGCGATGCGCACCTGAAGAGCGCGGATTTCCTTGATGTTGAGAAGTTCCCGGTTCTGACCTTCAAATCGACTCGCGTCTCGAAGGTAAAAGCCGACGAACTTTCAGTCGAAGGCAATCTCACGATCCATGGTGTTACTCGCAACGTTGTATTTGAGGTCGAGGGCCCAAGCGCTCCGGTCAAGGATCCTTGGGGCAACACTCGGATCGGGATCTCGGCCACGACGCGCGTCGACCGGAAGGATTTTGGCTTGACCTGGAACGCAACGTTGGAGGCCGGTGGCATCATGGTGGGACATGAGGTCACGATCACGCTCGATGCCGAGTTCGTAAAGGCATAACCCTCGTGCGCGGGGTGTGATCGTTTCACTGAGATGGCGTCTAGCCGGGCACCGGCCATGGTTTTGCCCGTCCATGCGTCCGGTGCTAGACTGCGCAAATGGCTACCAAAAAGAAGGGTAAGAAGAAATCCGCGCAGCCGAAATCCGCGAAGCCGAAGTCCGCGAAACCGAAGAGGGGGAAGGTCGCGCGCGCGAAAAAGCCGGTGCGGACCAAGAAAACTCTTAAGAAACGGGCCAAGAACAGTTCTGTTAGGTCCAAGGCCGCGGGCAAGAAGAAGCGTGTGAAGAAAGTGGCCAGCGGGAAGACCGCGCGTGCGCGTAACAGGGAGGTTCCGAAAAAACGTCCGGGGCGGAGTGTGTCGGCATTCTCCCCGGCGGTACGGGAACCGCTCTCGGGCGAGGAATCGGGAGATCTGCAAGGCCTGTCCAACGTCGAAAGCGCTGATTCAGAGAGCGTTGACGAGTTGATCGAGGAGGGAAACGCGTTCGAGGCTGGCGTCGTTTCCGGTGTTGAAGAGGCCGATGGCGAGGACGAAAGAGAAGTCCACACTCGTGAAGTTCCTGAAGACGATGTGCCCGGCGAATACCTGGATAACGACTAAGCGATAGCGATTAGCGGTTCGCAGCTAGAAAAATCTGATCATTGAACCGGCTCAACGGCAGTCGAACCGTCGAGTTGGCCTGTTTCGTCAAGCTAATCCTGGCTAACGTTCGCTGACGCTGTGCCGATAGAGAAGGAGTGACTTCTCCTTCCTCAGATCTCAGCCTAGGTGAAGGCAAACCGGCGCCACCATCGGGCACCCATTTTGTCGCGCGACAGCCGATTCTCACGACGGACGAGAAGGTCTTCGGTTACGAACTCCTGTTTCGCGACGGCATCGAAAATTTTTTCCGCAGTCCGGATTCCGATGCCGCCTCCCGCAGCACGTTGAATAGTTCCATGTTGCTGGGTCTCGATGTACTTTGCGACGGACGCCGGGCGTTTGTGAACTGCACCCGCGACATCTTGCTCAAGGATTACGTCACGCTGCTGCCGGCGGGCCAGACCGTGGTCGAGATTCTCGAGACCGTTCCCGCCGATGACCTGATGGTGGCAGCCTGCCGTCGGCTGAAGGAAGCCGGGTACATGATTGCGCTGGACGATTTTGCGCCCGGCGATCCGCGTGAACCGCTTACCGATCTTGCAGACATCATCAAGGTGGACCTCAGGGCTACCACGCTCGATGACGCGGCCGCAATGGTGAAACGGTACGGACCATGGCGCTGCCGGTTGCTGGCAGAAAAAGTCGAAACGCGCGAAGAGTTTATCGCCAGTAAGAAAGCCGGCTTTCTTTACTTCCAGGGATACTTCTTCCGCCGTCCGGAAATACTTACCGCGCGTGAGATTCCCGCCAACCGCTTCAATTATCTGCGCATGCTGACGGCGGTTTCGCAACCGGAGTTGGACGTGCGTCACATAGAAAATCTGGTCAAGGGCGAGGCATCGCTGTGCTACCGTCTGCTGCGTTATCTGAACTCCGCTGCTTTCGGCTTCGCCTCCGAAATTCATTCCGTCCGGCACGCGCTCTCCATCCTGGGAGAGCGTGAAGTTCGCCGCTGGATCCGCTTGGTAGCGAGCCTCGGCGCGGGCCAGGATAAGTCGAGCGACCTGGTGCTCGCCGCCCTGGTGCGCGCCCGTTTTTGTGAGCTGCTTTCGCCCAAAATTCAGCACGGCGATTCTGACTTCTTCCTCTTGGGCATGCTTTCGCTGATGGATACGATTCTTGAGATTCCCATGCGCCAGGTGCTCGATAATGTCCCCATCGATCAGGAATGCAAAGCGGTGCTGCTGGGGGCGACCAGCCGTCTGCGGCCCTTCTATCAGCTCATGCTGGCACAAGAATCGGGGGAATGGGCGGCTGTAAAAGACCTTACAACTCAGCTCCATCTAAACGAAGTTGAGGTGTCGGCAGCTTACTGGCAAGCCATGCAGTGGGCGCGCCAAGTAAGTTCGGGGGCTGAATAGGGCCGGTCGAATCCATGGTCCCCTGTGGATGGTCTCGTGTGAATGTGGCTATAGGCTAGCCTGGTCGTATGCGGGGCGAAACCAGTTGGCACGCCGGTTCACCCGCTTGGAGCATCTGCAATCGCTCGCGTATGTCGCTGCGGAGCAACGCAACGGAAATCCCGCCGAAGAGTTCTGGATAGCGGTCGAGTCGCCCCAGCGCTGCTTGCAACAGGAGAGTGGTTCCCAGGCGATTCTCGCACTGCAAGTGGTGAAATGCCGCAGTCACCTGAATCAGTCCCTGCAGAAAGGTTTTCTCCGGCTCTGGCAGCTTTAGCCACACACTCTCCCAGGCCTCATGCGCGGTGAAGAACTCACCGGCATCGTAGAGACGTAAGCCTTCCGCGAGAGCTCCTTCTGTCCAATCGAACTTCGTCATCTCAGGTTCATGCTAAAACTAGCATGGATGAAGGGGCGGAACGTATCTTACTGAGTCGCCAAAAGGGGTGTACACTGTCTGGCAGCATTCGACTAGACCCCTACTAGTGGGGCGAGTCGACTAAGGAATGCCCTGCTTCCCCGGCGGTTGGAGTTTTTTATGCGGAGTTCTCCGGAAGTGAGGCGGACGGTCACGCTCGGTGGTGCGGCCGCAGACTTCTTTATCGCCCAACGCCTGCTCCTTTGTTTTCTGCCGTGCGTTACCTGGTTTTCGATTTGCCCAGCTCCTCTATTCGCTCAGGCTGCCGTTCAGCAGGTTGGTGTTCAGCAAGCTCCCGCCACGAACTCCGTTTCTCAGCCCGAGACTAAGCAAAACTCTGCCGAAGTCGCTTCTCGCGACGAACCTGCCACATTCAAGGTGAATGTAAAGCTGGTGGTAGTGCGTGCAGTGGTCCGCGACTCGCAGGGCCACGCCATCGGAAATCTTCGCCAGGATGATTTTCAGGTCTTCGACAAGGGCAAGCCCCAAGTAATCACTCAGTTCGAAGTCGAACAGCCGGGAAGTCTGGCGGCAAAGGCGCGGCAGCAGTCGATCGAGAACTCCGGCGAGATTCCTTCCCCCGATACTTCTTCCAACACCGGGAATGTGCCTGCTGTGGCCGAACGTTTTGTAGCTTACCTGTTCGATGATGTGCACCTGGAGTTCGGCGATCTCGCCCGCGTGCGGGAGGCCGCGGAGCGCCACTTGGCGACGCTGCGGCCCACGGATCGCGCCGCGATCTTCAGTACATCAGGACAGACAATGCTGGACTTCACCGACGATCATTCGCAACTCCACGCGACCTTGCTTCGTCTCCAGCCGCGCCCTATCGCCGGAGGCGTTGGGCACGACTGCCCCGATATCAGCTATTACGAGGCCGATCTGATCATCAACAAGAACGATCCTCAGGCAACCCAGGTCGCTATTCAGGATGCACTTCCGTGCAACCCCGGCCAAACGCCCCAAACTGCCGCAACTATGGCTGCAGCATTGGTGCAATCCACCAGCGCCAGCGTACTGAGCGCGGGTTACCACGAAAGCCGCATCTCTCTCGGGTTGCTGGGAGATGTGGTCCGCAACGTATCCAGGATGCCCGGCCAGCGAAGCGTCGTCCTCGTTTCTCCCGGATTCATCACTCCGCAGCTCGAGTATGACTACACCGAGATTATCGATCGCGCGCTTCGTTCGCAGGTTGTCATTAATACGCTCGACGCTCGCGGCCTCTATATCGAATCGTTCGCTGATGCCAGCCGTTCCACGCCAGACAATGCATTCAGCCGGCAACCGAGCGCAGGTGCTCTCAGCATGCCGACATCCGGAGGCAAGGCCTTGATTGATATTGCAGCCGCGTCTGCGCAGGACGACCTGCTTGCCATCCTGGCCGATGGCACGGGCGGGGTTTTCTTCCACAGCAATAACGATCTCGACGAAGGCTTCCGCCGCGTCGCCGACACGCCTGAGTATTCTTATGTGCTGGCCTTCGTTCCGCAAAACCTCAAGCTCGACGGCAGCTTTCACAGCCTGAAGGTCACACTAAAGAATCCGCAAAAACTCGTGTTGCAAGCCCGCCGCGGCTATTACGCACCCAAGAACTTCACCAGCCCGGACGAGCAGGCCAAGCAGGAAATCGAAGACGCAATGTACTCCCAGGAGGAGTTGCACAATCTTCCAGTTAACTTGCGTACGCAGTTCTTCAAAGCGAGCGACGAGGATGCCAAAATTGTAGTCCTCGCCCATGTGGACGTAAGACACCTGCATTTTCGAAAAGCTGACGGCCGCAATAACAACGTCTTGACTTGTGCGTTCGGCTTGTTCAATCGCAATGGCAATCTTGTCCAGAGCGCGGAAAAGATCGCCACCATGCATTGGAAGGATGAGACTCTGGAGCACGGGGTGGACAGGGGCCTTACGCTCAAGACGAGTTTCGACGTAAAGCCGGGAAGCTACCTGGTCCGGCTGGTGGTAAGGGACGCGGAAGGGCAAATGATGTCCGCGGAAAACGGGACGGTTGAGATTCGTTAAGCAGGAATTTTGGAGGTGAAGTATGCGCCATCGCCGGCTGGTTCTTTTCATTGGCCTGATTTGTCTGGCCAGTTTCTGGATACTCCGAGAATCAGGGTCAAGCATCCCCCAGGTGTATGCCCAACAGTCAAGCGCAGCGGGCGCGGACGACGCCGGCGTGATCCGTGCTGAGACCCGTCTGGTTCTGGTGGATACCGTCGTCACGGACAAGAAGGGTGAGTATGTTCGCGATCTGACCCAGAAAGACTTCAAGGTCTGGGAAGATGGCAAGGAGCAAGCCGTCACCAGTTTCTCGTTTGAGGAGAGCGCGAATTCTACCAACCCACAGCCGCACTACCTGGTCTTGTTTTTCGACGACTCCACCATGGACATGGGCGATCAGACCAGAGCGCGGGATGCAGCCGCAAAGTTTATTGACGCAAACGCGGGCCCCGACCATTTGATAGCCATTGCGGATTTCGGCGGCACCGTGCACATCTCACAAAACTTCACCGCGGACGCGGAGCGCTTGAAGCAGGTGGTGGCGGGTTTGAAAGGATCATCAGTATCGCCGAACGCACAGCAACCTGTGATGGTGGCTTCGATGGGAAGCCCCTCCATAGGGCCGTCTCTGAGTAGTGCCGAAGCGGATTTTGGCGTTCAATCCGTGCTGCTTGCTATGCGTAGCGTGGCCAAGAGCCTTTCCACTGTGCCCGGACGAAAGTCGCTGATAATGCTCACCTCCGGTTTCAAAATGAACCCCGAATATCAGTCGGAACTGACTGCGGTTATCGATACCTGTAATAGATCGAACGTCGCCGTCTATCCCATCGATGTGCGCGGCTTGGTGACTCCAGACATGGCGCCGCCCCATAGCCGTCTGACCCTGCCTTCGGCCCATTCGGTGTCAGGATCGTACGTTCCAGCTACATTTCACGATTCGGGCGGAGTTTCTGATCAGCCCATGCTCCGGTTGGCTGCATTTGCTGAACCGTCCGCTCTTCCGGCTCAACACGGTGGAGGCGGGGGTGGAGGCGGAGGCGGTCATGGTGGCGGTGGAACCGGTGGTGGTGGAACCGGCGGCGGAGGCACCGGCGGCGGAGGCACCGGCGGGGGCGGAACGGGTGGGGGTGGGACGGGCGGTGGCGGTAAAACCGGCGGCGGTGGCACTACCGGTGGTGGAACCACTGGTGGCAGGACCGGAACTGGGGGAATAGCGTCGAATAATAATCTGTACAGCCCTTACAACCAGCCCAGGCAGATTGTTCCGCCATTTCCTGCTAGCGCTTCTGACAATCAGCAGGTTCTCTATCAACTCGCAGACGGTACCGGCGGATTTGTGATCCTCAATACCAACGATGTGCTCGGTGGTCTGCAAAGGATCGCCAAGGATCAAAACCAGTACTACCTTCTCGGTTATAAGCCGACCGTTTCAGTCGAAGGGAGTTGCCACACGTTGAAAGTTAAAGTGGAACGCGGTGGAACCAACGTCCGCGCCCGCAGTGGCTATTGCAACGTCAGGCCGACCGATCTCCTGGCCGGCAATCCAATCGAGAAAGACTTGGAAACGCGTGCCAGTGGCGAAATGCAGGGCAACGTTACCGCCATGATGCAGGCCCCTTTCTTTTACACTTCGCCCAATGCGGCTCAAGTTCACCTTGCCGTGCAGATTCCGTCAACAGCACTCAAGTTCGAAAAGGTGAAAGGGAAGCAACATGCGGCGGTCAACATATTAGGCATCGCCTACAAGCCGGACGCATCAATCGCGGCACGTTTCAGCGATACTGTGAATGTTGATTTCGATGGCAAGAAAGAGGTCGAGGAATTTCAGAAAGTGCCGTTCCATTACGAAAACCAGTTTGGGATCGCCTCCGGCGAGTACAAGCTGAAAATCGTTTTCAGTTCCGGCAACGACACCTTTGGCAAACTCGAGGCGCCGCTCTTGATTGACCCATATCAAGGTAAAGAATTCAGCATCAGCAGTGTGGCGCTTAGCAACGATCTGCGACGGGCTGCCGACGTCGCTGCGGATCTGGACAGCCAACTGCTGGAAGACAGGACCCCTCTGTTGGTACAGGGCATGCAGATTTCACCGTCTGCGTCCAACCAGTTCAAGAAAACCGACACCGCAGCCCTGTACGCTGAACTCTACGAACCACGCATGAAAGATCCGAACCCGCCGGAGATTGCGTTTGAGATGAGAATTTTGGAACGCAAGACCGGAGAAGAAAAGTTTCACATCCGTAACAAGCTCCCCAAAGGAAGTTCCCGGGATCCGGTCATTCCGTTGGGACTCAAGTTGCCAGTTTCGACGCTGACCTCCGGCTCCTATCGCGTGGAGTTGCGGGCAATCGATTCGGCGGGCGGCGCCAGCAAGACGCGCACGGCTGATTTCGAGTTGGAATAACGGAACTCGGCCGCCCTGTTACGCTCGACCTGCGAGAGCCGCTTCGCATATGATTTGAGCATGATTTCTGCGAATGCATATTGCCCGCCGCTCGGGC
>DATHOK010000039.1:0-6368 GCA_035484995.1 Verrucomicrobiia bacterium
GTCGACCCTTCGGGAGCCGACGCAGCGGTGGAACTGCCGGGAGGAACGATAGCCATAGCTTGGTATCCGCGCGCAATCAGGATTTCAGGCCTTGACGCCAACCGATCATAGCATCGCGGGCTGCTCTCCTGTAATTGCCGCGCAAGGACAGTGTCCGCGGCGGAACGCTATTGGCCGGGAGAGCCGTTACTGCTGGACCTGAATCTTCACTAGCCAGTTCGCTGGCTCCGGGAGGATGGCGAACGTAGGCAGCTTGCCCCGCACCATGGCGACTTCGTCGCAGTTGTGAAATCTGGGACAGACGTGGCAGTCCTTGTAAATCTTGTCGGGAAGATCTTCGCGTCGTGCCATCTCGAATCCCTGTCGCGCGAAAAATTCCGGAGCCCGCGTAAACAGACAGATGCAGTCCACTCGATGCCGCTTCGCTTCGGCCAGCAAAGCCTTCATCAGCCGGCTACCTCCGCCTTGCCCTTGCGCGCGCGGTCCTACCGTGATCGAACGAATCTCCGCGAGGTGCGTACCGTAAAGATGCAGCGCGCCGCATCCAATGATGCGGCCTTCGTTCTCGAGAACTACAAAGTCTCTTACGTTCTCGCAGATTTCCGCCAGAGTGCGCGGTAGCAAAGTGCCGTCGCCGGAATAGCTGGCGATCAGATCGTGGATGTGCCGCGCGTCCGGCAAAATGGCTTTACGCGTGCGCATGGAAATTTACCTCCTCGCGCAACGCCTCGATTTTCTTTCTTGCCGCACCAATCCCCTGACGCACCCGCACTGGCGTCGTCCCGCCAGCAACATCATGAATCGCTAACACCGCAGCTAGCTTCAGGCACTCATGAAAGTCACGATCGAATACCGGATTCAGCGCACGCAACTCGTCCAGCGTCAGATCTTGCAACTCACACTGCTTTTCCACACACAGCTTCACAGCCTTGCCGATCTGCTCGTGCGCGATCCGCGAAGGAACGCCGCGCTTGACGAGGTAAGTCGCTGCTGCCCAGGCATTCATAAATCCTGACTGCGCTACCTCGTTCATTCGCTCGAGGTCGAACTCCACTGCTTTCATCCAACCCACGACTAAAGGCAATAATCCAAGCGCGGTATCGGCAGCATCGAATAACGGCTCCTGCGTTTCCTGCAAGTCTTTGTTGTAGGCCAGTGGTAAACCCTTCAAAGTCACGAGCAGCGTCGTCGTGCTCCCGATGACGCGCCCGGTCTTGCCTCGTACCAGTTCCAGAAGATCTGGATTCTTCTTTTGAGGCATGGCGCTGCTGCCCGTGGAATAAGCCTCAGGCAATTTCACAAAGCCAAATTCCTGTGAAGAAAAAATAATCATTTCCTCCGCCCACCGGCTCAAGTGCAATCCCAAGAGCGAAAGCACATTGACGAACTCGAGCACGAAGTCGCGATCGCTGGTAGCGTCGATGCTGTTCGCCGTCGGACCAGCGAACTCAAGTTCAGCTGCCATAAACGCCCGATCCAACGGCAGAGTCGCACCTGCCACGGCACCGGATCCCAGCGGGCAACCGTTCAGACGCTTGCGGCACTCGGCAAGCCGGTCCGCATCCCGCAGAAACATTTCGACATAGGCCAGCAGCCAGTGCCCGATCAAAACTGGCTCGGCATGCTGCAAATGAGTGAAGGCGGGCATGGCGGCGATTCCTGCTTGTTCGGCGCGATCGGTGAAAGTCACGCAGACCTCGGCCAGATCCTTCCGCAACTCATCAATCGCTGCCCGCACATAAAGGCGCAGGTCAGTCGCGATCTGCTCATTCCGGCTGCGACCGCTGTGCAGCTTGTATCCCAAGTCGCCGATCCGCGCCACGAGCTGTTTCTCGACGAAATGATGCACATCCTCAGCTTCATCGTCTTCTACGAATCCTTTGGACGCAGCGGCCATCTCGTCAATCTGCTGCAGGCCTTCCAGAATGCTGATGAGCTCGTCCGCAGACAGTACCCCAGCATTTTTCAAAGCACGGGCGTGCGCCGCGCTCGCGGCGAGTTCATAAGTCAGCAGCCGGCGATCAAAATCGAACGACCTCTGCCAGCGTTCGAATTGCGGGTCGAGCGCTTCCCGGAACCGCCCCGACCACATCTTCATCGCGTAACCTCCACGCGCCCCCGCGCTCGCGTGCGCGATGGCAGTCCGAGAATGCGAATGAAGCCGGCAGCATCTTTCTGGTCGTAGTCATCGCCCATCGTGAACGACGAAAGATCCGTCCGATAGAGCGAGTGCTCCGACTGGCGGCTCTCCACCGAGACGTTCCCTTTATACAAAGACAGCGCGACGCTGCCGGTCATCTCCGCTTGTGTGCTGGCCACAAAGGCGTCCAGCGCCTCGCGCAAAGGTGTGAACCACAATCCGAAGTAGACGAGCTCCGCGTACTTCAGTCCCACATGCTGTTTGAAATGCGCCAGCTCGCGCTCCAGGCACAGGGCTTCCAACTCGCGATGTGCCGCGATCAGCAGCGTTCCTCCGGGCGTTTCATAACAGCCGCGCGACTTGATTCCCACGAAACGGTTTTCCACCAAATCAACCCGGCCGATGGCGTTTCGCCCTCCAATTTCGTTCAGCAACTCAACCAGCGAGACCGGATCTAGCTTCATGCCATTGACTGCGATGGGAATCCCTTTCTCAAACGCAATCATCACCTGTTCGTCTTTATCAGGCGCCTCCTGGGGCGAGCGCGTCATCTGCCAGGTTGTCGCGAGCGGAGCATTCCCAGCATCTTCCAGCTCTCCGCCTTCATGACTGAGGTGCCACAGGTTGCGGTCGCGGCTGTGAATTTTCTCGCGGCTCGCCGCGACGGGAATGCCGTGCTGCTCGGCGTAATCCAAACAATCCTCGCGGGATTTCAACGACCACTCCCGCCACGGCGCGATCACCTTCAGCTCGGGCGCGAGCGCCTGATAGGTCAGCTCAAAACGAACCTGGTCATTCCCTTTACCCGTGCAGCCGTGCGCCACCGCCGTCGCTCCCTCGCGCAAAGCGACTTCGACTTGATGCTTTGCGATGACCGGCCGCGCCAGCGACGTGCCCAGCAGATATTTATGCTCGTACACAGCACCGGCGCGCAGCGCGGGAAACACATATCCAGTCAGAAACTCCTCGCGAAGATCCTCCACGATCACCTTGCTCGCGCCCGTCGCATAAGCCTTCTCGACGACGGCTTCAATGTCATCTCCCTGGCCGACATCTCCCACCATCGCGATCACGCTGTAAGAGTAATTCTCCTTGAGCCACGGAATGATGATGGAGGTATCGAGTCCCCCGGAATAAGCGAGTACAACTTTGTCAGGCATGAGCACTCCTTGCGGGCAGGCGATCGCCGCCGCCCAGCAGCAAATAGAGTATCGCTTTCTGCGCATGCAGACGATTTTCTGCCTGCTCAAAAACCACGGACTGCGGCGAATCAATCACCTCGTCGGTCACTTCCAAACCACGGTGCGCCGGCAGGCAATGCATGAATACTGCATGGGGCGCGGCTTCTGCCATGAGTTCTGCATTGACTTGATAAGGCGGGAACACCTTCGTCCGCTCAGTTTCTTCCCGCTCCTGACCCATGCTGGTCCACGCATCAGTGTAAACCGCATCAGCTCCAAACACCGCCTCGTGAGGGTCGGTTAGCAAATGAATCTGGGCTCCTGTCTCCTCTGCAATTTCGCGCGCGGCGGCCACGATCTGCGGATTGGGTGCATAACCCGTCGGCGTTGCGACGCGAATCGAAGACCCCAGGCACGCGCACGTAAGCAATAACGAGTGCGCCACATTGTTGCCATCGCCCACGTAAGCAAGGCAGCGGTCTTTCATGTCACCAAACCGCTCGAGCAGCGTAAGGTAATCGGCCAGGGCCTGGCACGGATGCTCCACATCGCTGAGCGCGTTAATCACCGGAATAGACGCATGCTCGGCCATTCCTTCGATGGTCCGCTGCGAAAACGTACGCAGCACAATCAGGTCCACCCAGCGCTCCAGATTGTGCGCCACGTCGCTCAGCTTTTCGCGCGCATCGAGCCGTTCGTGGGTCTGGTCAACGAACATCGCCGTACCGCCCAGGCTAACCATTCCCGCTTCGAACGTCAGCCTGGTCCGCAAAGACGGCTTCTCGAAGAACATTACGATCTGCCTGCCGGTGAGCGCTCTCCGAAAATCAGCCGGACGCGACTTCATGATTCCAGCCAGCCGTAACACCGCATCCACGCCCGCGGGGCCGAGATCGCGAGTCGAGACCAAGTCCGGACACCAAAACACTTGCGGCACTCTCCCTGGAGCAGCCGCCACTCTACCTTGCACATGCGTATTCAACTTTGACTCCTTTTTCTGAACCTGCGTACGGGTGGTTGGCGATTTGTAACCGACGGCGACCGACTGCCTCATGAGTAAGTAACCTCTGTACCGCACGAGAGCTTTGTCAGATAGAACTGCGGCAAGATCTCCGCCTCGTTAGCCGGCAGGATTCTCACTCGCCCCACGCCTTGCTTCAGCGCCTGACCGCAAGCTTGCAGCTTCGGCAACATGCCGCCGCTGATGATCGACCCGGCCGCCAGTTCTGCGGCCTGCTTTGTGCTCAGCCACGGCATCACGCTCCCCGCGGCGTCTTTAACTCCTGGCACGTCGGTGAGAAAGATCAGCGCATTGGCGTGGCAAACTGCTGCACACGATGCCGCCATTTCATCGGCATTCACGTTGTAGTATTCGCCGTCGGCGCCCAGAGCCAGCGAAGCCAGGACCGGAATTCCTCCCTGCTGCCACAGAGCTTCGATCCAGCACGGCTCCGCAAAACAAATCTCGCCGACAAATCCCAAGTCGCGGCCGTGAACAAACTTTTTGCGCGCGCGGAACGTCATGCCGTCGCCGCCGCAGAATCCAATCGCCGGCATCCCTGCCGATTGAATCGCCGCCACCAGTTTCTTGTTAATGATCCCGGCCAACACCATAAGTGCCGCGTCCCGAGTCTCCGCATCGGTGACCCGCAGCCCGTCTACAAACTCGCTCTTTTTCCCTAGTCGATTCAGCATGCGGGTCAATGCACTGCCGCCGCCATGAACGACAGCGACACGGTGACCATCCTGCGCCAACTCCGCGATCGACCGGGCGCACTTGCGCAGCGTCGCCGCATCCTCGATCGCCGCTCCGCCAATTTTCACCACAATCGTCACTGCAAACCCTCCCGCTCTTCCCACCCGTACATCAGATTCATGTTCTGCACAGCCTGTCCCGCCGCACCTTTCAGCAGATTGTCCACGCAGGAAACCAGCACCAGCCGCCGGCCGTCTTCCGCTAGGCAAAAGCCAAGGTCGCAGTAGTTCGTGTGCAATGAGAACTGCAACTGCGGCAGCTTCGGCGTTGCAAACACTCGCACCCAATGTCTGCCCGAGTAAAAATCTCGTAGGCAGGATTCCACTTCCGCCGCCTTCGTCGGCTGCTTCAGGTGCACGTAGATGGTCGACAGGATCCCTCGCGGAATCGGCAGCAGATGAGGGGTAAAGGTCAGTTCCGCATCCTCCAGGCTCAACTGCTCCACCATCTCTCCCAGATGCCGATGATTGAACACCGAATAAGCGGAAAGATTGTCCGCCACCGAAACGAAATGCGTCCGCGACGTCGGCGCCTTGCCCGCTCCCGAAACTCCCGACTTCGAGTCAGAAATAATTCCGTGCTCCCGATCGACCAGGCCTGCCTTGAGCAGAGGTGCCAAAGCCAGAATCACCGAGGTCGCATAGCAGCCGGGGTTCGCCACCAACTGGGCGCCCGAAATGCAATCACTGTTCAACTCCGGCAAGCCATAAACCGCCTTGGCCGTCAGTGCCGCAGCCGTGACTGCATCGGCATCCTGAAACGAGTAGATAGCCCGGTGCTGTAGTTGCTTCAGACGCCACGCACCACTCAGATCGATCACGCGCAATCCCTGTGCGATTGCTTCCGGAACCAGAGATCGGGACGCCTCATGCGGCGTAGCCAGAAAAAGTAATTGCACGCCCTGACGTTTCAGTTCCGGCCACGACAGCGTCCGCAGCGGATAGCCTCCGTTGCCAGACAACTCGGGAAAAACCTCAGCCAAGTCTGTCGCGCCACCGCCACCGCCCTCACGCCGCAGAAGCACAGGCTTCTCCAGCCGCGGATGGCGCTCGAGAATGCGCGTCAGCTCCAGCCCCGAATAGCCACTCGCCCCTAGCACCGCGGTCTTTAGCTTCATAGACATCAGCCCAGCATCTCCGCGATACGTGCTGCAACCTTCCTGGCAGCATCCTTGTCAGGACAAACAATCAGAATGGCGTCATCCCCGGCAATCGTTCCCACCACTCCCTCCCATTCCTGTTCATCCAGCGCCGCCGCCACCGGCTGAGCACTGCCAATGATCGTTTTCACG
>DATHOK010000040.1:0-7635 GCA_035484995.1 Verrucomicrobiia bacterium
GAAGCCCGGTGCAGTTTAGCCGGGTGAGGGATCTCCCATAAACATGCGCATCGGCGTGGGAGGTCCCTTCGACTTCGCTCAGGGGCAAGCTCTCCGCTCCGCCTGAAAGGCGGGTCCGCTCAGGATGACGCCATCGAAAGAAATTCAACCAAGCTCTTGCAGCTTGCGCTCCAGATCAGCTCGCGCCTGTTCGAGCATCGCGCGGTGATGGAGATTATGGCTGCTTTCGAGTTGCTGCAACACGCGACGGAGCGACAGGCGAAGGTTCTCTTGCTCGCGAAGTCGGCCCGCGGCTTCCCGTGTCAGACGTGGCTTTTCGGGTGTGCTTCTTGCGGCAGCTTCGTCCTGTTGTGCCTCCACAGACTTGCTTTCCCAGCCTCGGGCCATGGGTTCAGTATAGCGTTATGCGGGAACGGTGTTGGAATCGCTGGAACGTCAGGAAGATGGTGAGGCGCTCGTAGCGTCCCATCTTGGGAAGAATCCGTTCACTAAACGGATATGGCGAAGAAAACTGATAATTCCCTGACAGAATGAGTCTATAATGCCGCTGAATCGGGGCAATTGAGCGGCGCTTTTTCGAGGGGGAAACGTCGCGAGGTCAGGTGTAGTGTTCCCCTTGAGTGCGCGACGCTTAGAACGCGATGCGCAGCGCTCCCTAGCGCTGCTGGAGATGGCGGAGGTAGTGTCTCGAAGCCGCCAACCGGCGGAAGCCCTCTTTGAGTCGGAACAGTTGCTGAGCGCTTATTTCAGCGCATCCAAAGTGGGTCTTTGCATTTTAGATGCCGACCTACGGTATCTCGCAATCAACAAAAACCTGGCAGAAATGAATGGCATACCGGCTGAAGCGCACTTGGGGAAGAGCGTGCGCGAGATGTTGGGCGATTTTGCCGAATTGCTGGAGCCGCAGTTCGGCCAAGTATTGGCTACGCGGCAACCCATCCTGAATCTTGAAATCAGTTCCATAATCCCCACCCGGTCCGAACCTGGGCACTGGCTTGAACATTACATTCCCATCAAGGGTGCGACTGGCGAGGTCACGCAAATCGGTGTAGTCGTGGTCGAGATTACAGAACAAAAGAGACTCGAGGAATCGTTGCGTGGAGTCTCGGAGATGTTGCGGGAGGAGAAAAAGCGGCACCAGGTGTTGCTGGAGGTGAGCCGCGTGCTGGCCGCAAAGTGGGATGCGCGGCAGGTTTTTCCAAAGATTTCTGCCTATCTGCGCCGGGTGTTGCGGCAAGAATATGCGGCTCTCGCCGTGCACGACGAAAAAAGCGGTCAGTTGGTGCGGCAGGCCGTGGATTTTCCCCTGCGGAAAGGGCCAGCCGTTGATATCGAAATCAATTCGGCAAGAGATCCCCACGGCAAAGCCCTGCTGGAGCGCGCGCCGTTGATTTTCAGCAAAGACGAAATGCAAGAGTTCCCCGCCGGAGCTACGGACCACTTGCTGGCCGAGGGCTTGCAGGCGCTGTGTTGCGTTCCAATGCTCCGGCCCAAGGGGCCGCTGGGAGTTCTAGTGCTCGGCAGTACTCGGGCCGAGGCCTTCACGACGAACGACCTGACGCTGCTCAATCAGGTCGCTGCGCAACTTGCGATTGCCATAGAAAACGCGCGCACCACGACCGAAGTGGAGCAGCTCAGAAGCCGGCTGGAGCACGAGAAACGCTTTCTCAAAGGTGAACCCCGCACTCGCCTTCATTTTGAGGAGATCATCGGGGAAAGTTCCGCCGTGAAGAACGTTCTGGATCAGGTTGCAATCGTCGCCGCCAGCGATGCGACTGTTCTGGTCCTGGGAGAAACCGGAACCGGCAAGGGACTTATCGCACGCGCTATCCACAACACAAGTAAACGCAGGGACCGAAACTTCATCACGTTGAATTGCGCCGCGATTCCCACCGGACTGCTGGAAAGCGAATTGTTTGGACACGAGAAAGGCGCATTTACAGGCGCGGTCAGCCAGAAGGTCGGGCGCCTGGAACTCGCGGACAAAGGCACTCTCTTCCTTGACGAGATCGGCGAAATCCCTCTGGAGCTGCAGCCCAAGCTGCTCCGCGTGTTGCAGGACCATGAGTTCGAACGGCTAGGAGGGACGCGGACGATTAAGGTAGATCTGCGCCTGATCGCGGCTACCAATCGCGAACTGGCACGGAGCGTGGCCGATAAAGAGTTTCGAAGCGACCTGTTCTACCGCTTGAATGTATTTCCGATTCGACTGCCATCGCTAAGGGAACGGCGTGAGGACATCCCATTGCTGGTGCGCTACTTTGTCCAGAAATTTGCCCGCGGTATGGATCGCGGCATCGAGACAGTTCCGAGCGAGACCATGAACACACTTGCCAACTGGGATTGGCCGGGCAACGTAAGAGAGCTGGAAAACTTTATTGAGCGATCGGTCATTCTCACCGAGGGAACGGCCTTGCGCGCGCCCCTGGCTGACCTTCAGACCCAATCACCCGGCTCTGGCGCCGCAGCGCATACGCTCGAGGGGGCAGAACGCGAACATATCGTTCGCGTGCTGCGGGAAACTCGCGGAATGATCTCCGGTCCCACGGGAGCGGCCCGCCGGTTGGGTCTGAAGCGCACCACGCTGCAGTCGAAGATGCAGCGGCTGGGAATTACGCGTCGAGACTATGCCGGCCGGGAAACCGACTAGCGTTCTTATTTCAGCTCCACGGTATTCCGCGTATTGCTATTTCAGCTTAACAAAGAGCAGAACAAAGATCGCCCACACCCCGACCGTGATGGGAAACTGCACCAGGGCAGCATCGCGCATTCCACCTCCCCTGGGCAGAGCGTACGTAAGCACCATCATTGCCAGAGCGGTAAGCACACCTAGAACCAGTTTGCTTTTCCAGGTCATGAATGTTTGTGCCTCACTTTCCCCTTTTGCTCGGACGTATCTTCTCGCCGGCCGGGAGTATATCTCGCAAAGACAACCTGAACAAGTAGCAGCCGATAGCTGGCGATGAGGCGCGAAACTTTGAGACTGTCATTAAAGAGTAGAGGTTTCAAGTGCCGATTGATGCTCGGGTTGCCGAATGGTCGGCAGCTTGCTAGTTGTAGGGGCTATGGGCTGAGCTTTCCCTTCAGAGAGTTAGACCGCTTTCGGGACTGGGCCATTCTGGAACTTCGATTGCATCAGCGTTCCGTGATCGGGAAGTAAGTCGAGCAGATTTCCCCCAAACGCGGACCGAGTCGCACTCACCCTGGCGCAACGTCGGCCGCATCCGGATCAGGAGTGAACCGTGTTAGTGGCTAGGAATTATCAGCCGAGCAATCTGGTTCGATTACTGCCGGCGCCTGTCAGGAACTCCGCTCTGGCGGAGGATTTATCGAGAAGTGAAGCGTGGCGGGGGAGATCGCTGGCCCGCGAAGAAGCGTGGGCAGAGGGGCGTCAGTTCGGGGCAGGATCGCGCCCGGAGCCATGGCACGATGCAGTTCTCGGCGACAACAATCCCGAGGCGGTTGATCCTCTGTATCTATTTGCCTGCCAACTGGAGTGGGAGCGAGGCGCCGCCCCCAGTGCCGCTTGGGAAGTGATTTCCGCGGCGCGCAGTCCGCACGCCGATACACGGGCCCATGCCCGCTCTTTGCTCGAGCGTTCGCAGCAGACGAGGTCGCATCAAGAGGATGTCCCCGAAGAACAGGGACACCGGCGAAGTTCGACAGCGGAGGCAGGCATGAGAACTCCCTACGGTATTGAGATCATCGAGAGCTGCATGGGCTGCAAGGCGAGCCGGGCAGGCTTTTTCTGCCGCTTTTCGCCGGCGGTGCTGCGATCAGTGGATGAAGACTGTCACCACAGCGTTATGCCGGCAGGAGCGGTGCTGTTTGTGGAGGGGCAGACGCCACGGGGCGTGTTTATTCTTTGCTCCGGCAAGGTGAAGCTGTCAACGACATCGAAGGAAGGCAAGGTTCTGATCCTGAAGCAGGCGGAAGCCGGTGAAGTGCTGGGATTGAGCGCCGCCATTTCCGGCACGAACTACGAAATGACTGCGGAGACCGCTTCTCCCTGCCAGTTGAATTTCATTGGCCGCCAGGACTTGATGAACCTGCTGCAGAATCAGAGTGAAGTGGGTGTGCACTCCGCACTGTGGCTGAGCCATGAGTTCCAAGGTGCGTATCGGGACATCCACGATCTGGTGCTGGCCCGTTCTTCGTCGGGAAAACTGGCGAGGCTTTTGTTGTCGTGTGCTCCCACTGGGATTCAGAACTCGGCAGAATTACATCTGCGTTCGGTCATGACCCACGAAGAAATGGCACAACGCATCGGCTCCTCGCGGGAAACCGTTACGCGGCTGTTGAGTGATCTGAAGAAAAAGAGGTTGATCCGCCTGGAAGGCGCGACCCTGGTAATTCGCGACCGGACCGGGCTGGAAGCTCTGGCAGTTTAGCCCTTCCCCCACCCGGGAGGACGGCCCCGAAACTGGGGCCGCCCTCCGTTGTTTCGCTGCACTGTCATCGATCCCCATCCGAGCGGAAGTGAGTAGGTTTGTATTCCGGCACGCTGATTACCGATCTGATGGCAAGGGTCGAAAGCGCGGAACAGGCGGCTGCGTCCCCTCCCACAGAAGAGAACCACTCTCACTGCCGCGCCATGGGAGTTAAGCGCGTAGACGCGGCGACCTCAGAGGCCGAAGAGCTCGCGCAGCCGTTTAGTTTGCGCCCGGCTGACTGGAATCTCGCTCTGCTTCTTATCATCCATGCGCAACTGGTAAGAACTCTTGAACCAGGGCACGACTTCGCGAATACGGTTGATGTTCACCAGGTAGGAACGGTGTGCTCGCCAGAACAGGCCGGGGTCCAGGCTGCCGAGTAGTTCTTCCAAGGTACGGCAGTTCGAGTGCCCCTCCATGCCTGCGGGGCCGGCGGTGACGACCGTGATCACTCCGTCCTCGATGGAGGCATAACAGATTTCCTTTTGGTCCACCAGGAACATTCGCCCTACCGCCTTGAGCAGGATTTTTGAAGTTTGAACCTTGGGCGCCTGCAGCATGCGGACAAGCGTGTCGATCTTTTCCGCGGGCAAGCCTTCGGCACCCTGCTGGGCGCGGGCCCGCTGCACCGATTGTGCCACGCGCTTCTTGTCGAAGGGCTTGAGCAGATAATCCACCGCGTTGACCTCGAATGCTTTGACCGCATACTGATCGAAAGCCGTGGCAAAGACGATCTTAGGGAGTGGAATCTTCCGGTCGAGAAGTTTTTTGATCACGCCGAAGCCGTCGAGTCCGGGCATCTGGACGTCGAGAAAGACGACGTCAGGGCAGTGTTCTTTGATTAGGCTGATCGCCTCGAGCCCGTTTTTCCCTTGCGCTACGACGTTGACGTCGCCGGCACTCTTGAGCAGGTACGCAAGTTCGTCGCGGGCGAGTTGCTCGTCGTCCACGATTACCGCAGAAAGGGACATTCCGTCTCCAGTCGTCAGAGGTCTGCCCTGAGTATAGTGGCGGCGTTTTAGCAGCGTCAACGCAGGCGGCCGGGAACTTCAGTGTGGCTGCTGCATCATGCCGCCTAGGTCCATCTTGGTGAAACCGGCGGGGATCTCAAACAGACTAGCTGGTTGCGCACCCTCTTGAATGTTGCGCAACTCTCCGCTGTTCGACTTGCCCTCCCACTTGACTGGAAACCGCAGCTTGGGGTCGAGCCAGAAGTGGCTGATATCGCCGTTCGCGTTCGTGGTCTCGTATTTCACTGCGCTGCGTCCGTTGACGGTTTCACTGCCGACTTTATGGCAGTTGCTGCCTTCGTGTCCCATCTTTTGCCAGTCACCGCAGGCATTCTCGACATCGCCGGCCTGGAAGAAGGCGGAGGCATATCCCATGCGCTGGCTTTGAGCCTGCATGGGCATCTCCATATACATATGCTGCTGGGCCATCAGGACGTCCCCGGTCTGGGTTGCATAATTGATGATGACTGCGCTGCCGTGGGCGCTGGCCGTCTGCGATTCGATGCGCATTTTGTCTTTGGCGAAGTAGATCTTGGCCTGCGTCGGCGTGCCCGATTTCTGCAAGTCAATAATCTCGGCAGAAAACTCAGCCTGCGCCACTGCAAAGCTGGCAGCAAGCATGAGAGCGCAGAAACACGAAGCACGAGTGGTCCATCGCAGCATGTGATTCTCCTTCATTTCGCGTCCGGCATGGCCGCCGGCTCTCGCAGACCTCAGAGCAAGAGCGGAGGAAGAATAGCAGAAGCATCGGACTGCGGACAGGGCGGGGGAACAAGAACAATCACGGGGACTGTCGGGTCTCTTCGCGAGTCAATGCCCGCTTTGTCCTTGAGGCTTGGCGAAATCGCGCGCGATCCATTTCGACAAGAACCTGCTCTCGCGATCCTTGAAGCCCAGCTTGCGATACACCTGCAGCGCCGCTGAGTTCTGCCGGACGACTTCCAGATGAAGCGCTCTGACGTTGAGCGACTGGGAAGCTTCTTCGACGAAGGACATGGTCTTGCGTCCCCAACCATGCCCTCGGTATTCAGGCAACAGGTAGAACTCGTCGACAAATGCGTCGCGGCCCAACCACTCCAGGCTGTAGCTGAAACAGATCACGACATAGCCGACGGGCGCCTCGCCATCCAGAATGAGCCACACGCGCCCGAGGTTGGGGTCGCGCAACAGAGTGGTCAGAGCGACGCCCGCTTTCTGCTCGTCGAAGCCGTGTCCATCGAAAGCGTAGTAGGCGCCCATGAACTTCAGGAGTGCGCCAGTGTCGGATTCCGCTGCCAGCCGAAATGAGGGCTCGGCCGTCACACCACGTTCTCCAGCGCCAACGCCATGCCCAGGCCGCCGCTGACACAGAGCGTAGCCACGCCGCGCTTCGTGTTGCGCTTGAGCATTTCATGCAACAAGGTGACCGTGATGCGCGTCCCGGTGCAGCCGATGGGATGCCCGAGGGCGATTGCACCGCCGTTTACGTTGAGCCGGTCGCGGTTGAAGTTCAATTCGCGGTCGCAGGCGAGCACCTGCGCGGCGAAGGCTTCGTTGAGTTCGATCAAGCCGAACTCATGCAGCCTGAGGTTATGCTTCTCCTCCAGTTTGCGCAGCGCCGGTACGGGTCCAATCCCCATCGTGCGCGGATCGACCCCAGCCGAAGTCACCGCGGAAATTCCCGCCAGCGGCTTCAAGTTGTTCTGCTTCACGAAATGCTCGCTCGCTACAACCGCGGCGGCAGCGCCGTCGGTGATTCCCGAGGAGTTTCCCGCGGTAACAGTTCCAGTTTTCGAGAACACCGGAGCCAGCTTGCCCAGCTTTTCCATGCTTGCATCGGTGAAGGGATGTTCGTCGCGGCTGAAGGTGGTCGCGCCTTTTTTGCCTTCGATCGTCACCGGGACAAGTTCGGCGTCGAATCGTCCGGCGGCAATCGCCCGCGCGGCGCGGGCTTGCGACATCAGGGCAAATTCATCCTGCTCCTCGCGCGAAATCTTGTAATGCTCAGCCAGCACCTCGGCAGTCTCGCCCATCACCATTTTCGCCATGGGACAGAAAAACCCGTCACGATACATTCCGTCGACCAGTTCCTGATTCCCCAGACGGTATCCCCAGCGCGCTTCGAGATAGTAAGGCACGCGCGACATGGATTCAGCGCCGCCCGCGAGAATGCAGCTCGCGTCGCCGAGCAGAATCGACTGATAAGCCAGCGC
>DATHOK010000041.1:0-6817 GCA_035484995.1 Verrucomicrobiia bacterium
TATAATCCGGCTGCGAACGAATTCTAGAACGAGGCCAATCCCTTGCCCATTGGAACCGCGTTTCACGAGAGAACATTTCCGCTTTGCCACAGTCTGAATTACCGCGAGTGGTCGGGATATTACACGGTCAGCGTGTATGAGGTGCATCATGAGCACGAGTACAACGCCATCCGCAATGCGGCAGCGCTGATCGATATTTCGCCGCTTTACAAGTATTTGATTACAGGCAAAGACGCGACCCGGTTGGTGAACCGCGTGATCACTCGCGACATCAACAAAGTGAAAGTGGGGCAGGTGATTTATTGCTGCTGGTGCGATGAAGAGGGCAAGGTCATCGACGATGGAACGATTTCTCGCCTCGAGGAAAATGTTTATCGCTGGACGGCGGCCGATCCCAGCCTGCGCTGGTTCAGGCAGAACGGTTTGAATATGAATGTGCAAGTCGAAGATATCTCCGAGAAGGTGGCGGCGCTGGCTTTGCAAGGGCCTACTTCGGCTAAGCTTTTGAAGACGGTTGCTGATGCCGACATTGCGAATTTGAAATATTTTCGTGTGACTCGCGGCAAGATTGCGGGCGTGCCGGTGGACATTTCGCGTACTGGATATACGGGCGATCTGGGATACGAGATTTGGGTGCCCCTGAAACAAGCCAACGATGCCGTGAAGGTTTGGGATGCGCTGGCGGAAAAGGGGAAGCAGTTTGATCTGCACGCGGCGGGCATGCTGGCGCTGGACGTGGCACGCGTGGAAGCAGGGTTACTGCTGATTGAGGTCGATTACTCGAGTTCGAAGAAGGCGCTGATTCCGTCGCAAAAATATTCGCCGTACGAACTGGGCTTCGGCAAAATGGTGCATCTGGAAAAAGAAAATTTCATTGGCAGGCGGGCGCTGGAGTTGGATGCGAAGAATGATGTGCCTCGGCAACTGGTCGGCGTCGAGGTGGATTGGACTAATGTCGAGGCGCTGTATGAGCGTTATGGGCTGACTCCGGCTGCGCCGAGCCAGGCTTCGCGCGTGGCTGTGCCTTTGTACTCTGGAGACAAGCAAGTTGGCAAGGCCACGACCACGAGTTGGTCTCCGATTCTTAAGAAAATGATTGCACTGGCTAGCGTCGAGACTGAGCACTCGAAACTGGGGACGCAGTTGCAGATGGAGATCACGATCGAGGCGATCCGGCTGAAGACGAATGTGAAGGTGACTGCGCTGCCGTTCTTTAATCCGGCGAGGAAGACGGCGACGCCGGTGTAAAATGCGGTGGATGCTTTTTTGCTTATGCCTACCCGCGTCGAGCGACGAACGGTTGATCTTTCGGGTTATCCCGACCTGGTTGTCGTCTACCTCGGCATGCGCGTAAATCGCATTGCCGGAATCAAGACGCTGCTTGGATTCGGACCGAAGATCTCTTCCTCGGCTGCCGCTCATCCCGACGGATTGCTCTTCCACGAAAATTTTGTCTTTTCCCTTTTCCCGATGCATGTCGGCATACGCCAATACTGGCGCGATCAGGAGTCCTTGATGAGTTGGACGCGCTCGGATCCGCACCGGGAATGGTGGCAGAAGTTTTTGAAGGATTCTGGTGGAGTCGGTTTCTGGCACGAAACTTACCTGCTCCGCGGCGGCATGGAAGCTATTTATGACGATATCGTTCCAAAAATCGGATTTATGAATTTCGCACCCGTGATGCCCGCGCGTGGCCCGATGTTCGGAGCAGCTTCGCGTGCCGGAATGAAGTCTGCGGGACCGCCAGTACTGTCTGAAAAGGATCTGTACGAACATCCGGAAGGCAGACGAGCGAGCTGAAGATCGGTCAGGCTATCTTTTCACGGGCCGTTCTGCGCTTTCCGGCCACGTAAATCCAAACGCCGAGCAGTAGCAGCGCAACTGTTCCTCCCACAATTTTTAGCAGCGCGAGCGGTTTGTTGGGCTCGTCGGGCTGAGGAATCACAGAGAGAACAATTGTCACGGCAGTTGTGACCAACCCGAGCAGCGCCACCAGCTTGGCGACCGTGCTTCCTCCGGGCACGCGGATTACATCCGGGCCGGCGGGTTCGCGCTGCAGTTTTATCATGGCGGCGAACAGGTAAAGATAGGGAATGAAATAAGTGATTACGCCCAGGCTGACCAGCACATCGTAGGCGCCTCTGACGCTGGTTCCGGCCTGCCCTAGAAAAATGAAGAGTCCGCCGAGAACGAACTGGGTCAGCAATGCCACCCAGGGAGTTTTCCAGCGCGGGTGAAGAGCGCCGAAGGCGGGCGGAAGAAAATGGTCGATGCCGGCCACGAAGGGCAGGCGAGCGACGGCGGCAAGGTAAGCACCGGCGGAGCCGATGTTACTGAGAGCAATTAAAAATGCAGCGACCGGCAGCACTCCGGGAAAGCCCATGCGCGATGCGGTTTTCGAGATGGCCTGAACCAGTCCCTGGAGGCTGCTGACTTCGCTTGAGGGCAATGCGAGTAGAACGGCTGCCGTTCCAAGAATGTAGCAAAGGGCCACGGTCATGCCGCCGAAGAGTAAAGCGAACGGAATCGAGCGGCGCGGATTCTTGATCTCCTCTGCCATGAGGGACGCGGTCTCGCACCCGCCAAAGGCAAAGGTCAGCACCGACCAAAATATTATGTCGTTGAGATGCGTGCTAGGCGTCATCGAATGGACGGTGAACGACGTGGCCGAGCCGTAGCGATGCCAGGCAATCAACCCCATCACGATGACGATCCCCACTGGAATCCACATGGCAAGTGCGCCGACGTTGTGCAGCCACTTGCCGACGTCGAGTCCGACGATGTTCATGAGTGTAGCTGCGCCCAGCGTAAGCAGAGAGAAGACGATGTAAAACGTGGCATTGTTCGAAAGATGCTCCCATGCGTTCTGGCGCATGAAGAGAATGTTGCTGGCAGCAAAATAGAGGACGGCAGGGAAGTACGGGAGGTTGCTGGTCCAGTAAGTCCAAGCGGAGATGAAGCCGGAGAAGTCTCCGAACGCGCGTTTGTTCCACACGTAGAGGCCGCCTTCGGCCGGATAGCGGGAAGAAAGCTCGAGAACGGAAAGTGCGAGAGGCGTATAGAAGCAGAGCCAGGCGCCGATCCAGATGACGATGGAACTGGGGCCAGCGGCGGCGGCGGTCGCGATCCAGCGCAAACTGACGCCGGTGACAACATAGAACAAAACGAGATCGCGGAAACCAAGAACACGCTTGGGGCGGTTGGGATCTTCGGCCTCGGCGATGGATACGCCGGAGGAGACGAATGAGATTCGCCCTACTGGGTCGACGTCCGCGTTTTTTTCAGGCAATCAGTTGTCCCGGGTCCCGGTTGCGATCAAAGGCATGTATTGTTTCGCGACAGGCATTTTCGCACTTCAGTAAAGAGAGTCAGGAATAACACTGACGAGGGCTTGGGGCAAGATGAAAGTTTTCTTCTGGGGCCGTTTGGTGGAGTCCTCTGCTCAATTCTTCAGCTTTACCGGGAAAAAATAGAGGCGCTCCGGCGGCTTACTTTTCTATCGACGATTGGGCCAGACCGATGTGCGGTTCCACGAGGCAAAATAGCTTGTCCTTCAGATGCGGTCCGCTGGCCAGCAGACCTGATAGCAGCGGATCGCGGCGATTGGCGATGAGGTTGGTTTTCTCCAGCGTACTAACGAAGCCGCCTGCGCTCTGCACCAGGGCCGCGCCGGCTACCACGTCCCATTCGTTCTTCGGTGTCAGAGTGAAGGTAACGTCCGCCAAACCGGCGGAAACCAGCGCGAGTTTGTAAGCGACAGAACCCATCGGGCGAATTTTGAAACCGGAATTCTCGAACGCCTTCCACTCTCCGCGCTTCACTTCGCTGCGGCTGGCGAGAACCAGAGCGCCGTCGAGCGTGTTGCGCTGGCTCGATTGCGCGGGTTTGCCGTTGTAAGTAACTCCCGATTCGACCGACCCGAGGAAAGTCTCGTTCGTGGCAGGATTGCAAATTCCTCCGGCAACGGGACGTCCGTTCTCGACATATCCGATGGAGACGCAAAACTCGGGAATGCCCTGCACAAACTCGCGCGTGCCATCGAGGGGATCAACCACCCAGACGCGCGAGCACTGCAGCCGGATGGGATCGTCTACGCTTTCTTCCGAGAGCCAGCCTTCTCCGCTGCGCAGCAGTTCTTTGCGCAGAACAGCGTCCAGGGCGCGATCTGCCTCGGTGACCGGATCATGCCCGACTTTGTAGTCCGCTTCGATCGCTCCCGGCGTGAAGCGCGCAAAAATCTTGCGGGAAGCTTCGAGTGCGGAATGAATGCGTTCCAATATCTGTGAGTATGAATTTGAGTGCATAGCCTGATTAAGCCATCAACATGCGCGCGCCCGTCGCTAACAACACTGCGCAAAGGATGCGGCGCAGCCACGGAACCGGGACCCGCGTGCTCAAGTAAGAACCGAGCAGTCCTCCCGGAATCGAGCCGATCACCAGCGCTTCCACCAAACGGAGGTCAATATTGTGCAGCCGAAAATGGAGAAGGCTGGTTACTCCGGTGAGCAGTAAGGCATGCACGATGTCGGTGCCGACCATCACTTTTGGCTGAAAACTGTAGAACAGCAGAAGCATCATCATGACGATGCTGCCGGAGCCGACGGAAGTGATGCCCACCAAAAAACCGGCTACCAGGCCGATGAGCGACATCCAGACGAATGACTTCATCGTGGGCGGCTGCGCCGCGGCCCGGTCTTCAATTTTCTTCTGGAAGAACAAGAAGGTCGGAATGCAAATCAGCAGAACTCCTACAGCAAAGGTAATGAAGTGGTTCACTCCATTACCATAAGTGCTTCGCAGATGCGCCAGAAAGCTTACGCCCAGATAAGAACCTGGAGCGCTGCCGATAATAAGAGCCACGACTACTTTGCGCCGCACTGTGCCTTTGCGCAGATGGACAATGCTGGCGCCGATCTTGGTGACAAAGTTGAAGAGAGCGTCGGAGCCCACGGCTAGCATGGGCGGGACACCCAAACCGAAAATGAGGATGGGGAGCAGCAGAACGCCGCCTCCGACTCCCGTCATTCCGATGAGGGCCCCGACTCCAAAACCCACCAAGCTCTTGATCAGCAGATCCATGTGTATAGATCCATCAGATTACGGAGCGAACTAAATCGATTCCGCATCGGCTCCGATAAAGCCTTCCCTTTCGAGATGCAGGATGATCTCCTGTGCTGCTTCCTCCGCCGACAAGTCTCCGGTGTTAATGGTGACTTCCGCGTCGGCCGGAACTTCGTAGGGATCGGAGATGCCGGTGAACTCTTTGAGAATCCCTGCGCGCGCTTTGGCGTACAGGCCCTTGCGATCGCGTTGTTCGCAGACCTCTACCGAGGTCGCGATGTGTACGAGAATGAACCCTCCGTAGGGCTCAATTAATTGCCGGACGTGCTTGCGGGTAGCGTCATAAGGCGCGATGGGCGCGCAAATGGCGATACCTCCGTTCTTGGTGATTTCCGAGGCGACGTAGCCGATGCGGCGGATGTTGATGTCGCGGTGCTCCTTGGAGAAACCCAGTTCGGAAGACAGATTCTTGCGCACCAGGTCGCCATCCAGCAGCGTGACCGGACGCCCGCCGGTTTCGAGGAACTTCGTCAGCAACACGTTGGCGATCGTCGACTTGCCCGAGCCGGAAAGTCCAGTGAAGAAGATGGTTACGCCTTGCTTGTGGCGAGGTGGGAAACTGCGGCGCAATTCCGAGACAACTTCGGGATAGGTAAACCAGGCGGGAATTTCGCGGCCTTCGTTCAGACGCTGGCGAAGTTCAGTTCCGGAAATATTCAGCACACGGTCTCCGTTTTTAACCTCGTCATCGGGAACGTATTTGTCTTGATCCTCAAGGTAGACCATCATGTTGAAAGGCACCATGGTCACGCCGATGTCGGCTTCGTGCTTCTTGAAAACTTCCTGCGCCTCGTAGGGACCGTAGAAAGGTTTGCCATCGGTATCGTTGCCGGGTCCAGCGTGATCGCGGCCCACGATGAAGTGGCTGCAGCCGTAATTCTTGCGAATCAGAGCGTGCCAGATT
The DNA here is from genome assembly GCA_035484995.1 of Verrucomicrobiia bacterium. Lineage (GTDB taxonomy): Bacteria > Acidobacteriota > Terriglobia > Terriglobales > Acidobacteriaceae > Sulfotelmatobacter. The sequence continues at coordinate 6,026 of DATHOK010000041.1, forward strand.
GCCTCTCGCGGTCCACCCATGCGCATCGCAAGCGGCAGAAGCGAAAGTTTGGCCGTCGACTGCGGAAACTTGGAGAGCAGAAGTTGGTAGCAACGCACGCGCGTGTAGTAGTCCACGTCGCCGGGTTTGGTCATACCTACTACAGGATGAATCAACAAGTTGGCTTCAACTTGCTTCGCCGCGCGAAACGCCAGTTCGACGTGCGCGCGATGCATAGGATTGCGAGTCTGGAAAGCAACTACTCGACGCCATCCCACGCGCGCAAACTCCGCCCGCAGTTCGACGGGAGTCAAACGCAAGTTCCTGAAATCGTAGTGGGAGGGAATCTGCAGCCCTTCCACCTTGCCTCCGACATACCACGGATTCGCCTTGTTCATGGCGTAATCCGCACCGGGATGCTTCGTGCTGGTGCTGCCGAAAACCGCTTTGGCTTCGGCTTTGCGGTCAGGTTGCCAGACTTCCTCTACATTCAACACCGCCAACATCACGCCTTCCGGATCGCGGAGTGCGACCTTGCTAGTGCCAGGCGTAAGTTTTTTGGCAAATTCCTCGGTCACATCGAGGGTGACCGGCATCGGCCAAAGCGTTCCGTCGGCCAGCCGCATGTTATGACAAACGCCTTCGTAGTCGGCGCGGGTCATGAATCCGCGCAGCGGAGAAAAGCCGCCGGTAACGAGCAATTCTAGATCGCATAGCTGACGGCCGGTCAGGTCCCAGGAAGGCCATTCTTTGGAATGGGCCTTCAATTCGGCGATTCTCTGGGGTGCCGCGGTGAGTTCAACAAGTTCTCCG
>DATHOK010000042.1:0-20612 GCA_035484995.1 Verrucomicrobiia bacterium
TCTCGAAATGTCGCAGAACAGCGCACGCATTTCCTGGACCCGTGAAGAAGTGGATGACAAGCTCCACAAAATCATGATCGCCATCCACCGCAACTGCTACGAGACGGCCGAAAAATACGGCACGCCCGGCAATCTGGTCAATGGTGCCAACATTGCCGGCTTCCTCAAGGTAGCCGACGCGATGCTGGATCAGGGACTCGTCTAGAAGGAACATGTGGGGACAGCCGCCCTCGGCTGTCCGGCCGGGCAAAGCCCGGCGATTGCATGCAGTATCAGAAAAGCGGGGTGGGCTCACGTCCGCCCCGTCCTTTTTATGAGGCGATGGAAGTGGAGAATCGTGCTGGCGGCCGTCAATCTTCTTTTGGCGATTGGCATGTCCGCTGTCGGCATGCGCGAATACGCTGCGGATCATCAGTTGCATCCTGGGTACTTCTACCACGGGAACCGTTACTATGTCCCCACCGCCCAGTGGATAAGCTACTGCCTGAACGCCCCCGCCCATCTAGTCGCAAATATGTTTGATGATTTTGCTATGCGCTACCACTTGATGCCGTCACGATGGTTCGGCGTGTGGTGCTTCTATTTCGTCCATTACGAATTCTACGCCGCAGTTTTCCTCTTCTGGTGGTGGATGGGGGGGAAGGTCGACGCAAAGATGGTTTCCCAAAACTGCAGTGCATCTTGGGGAATAGCTGAATCTTTGGTCGGCCTCTGCGTGGCCGTGCTGCTGTTGTTCTATGGGAGCGTCTATGTTTGGCGCACCGATACAATACGCTCTGTCGCAGGTGCGACTGTTGTATGGGGCGGCGTCCTAATGTGGTATTTTCTGCTGCGTATCTGGGTAATTCTGCCGCTTCCCGCAGAAGGCCTGGCAAGATAGAAGTCATTCAATGTCCCTCCGCCCCATCACCGAGCCCCTCCTCGACGCCGAGGCGCGTCTCGAAGGCTTCGACAACCTGATGCCCTTCAAGGTCCAGAACATTCTCCTGGTCTCCAGCCTTTATGATTCTTTCATTCTCCGCGAAGACGGCCGCCTCAATGAACTGTTGATCGACGAATCGCTCGAACTGAACCTGCAGCAAATTCCCGGCATCACCCATGTCTCAAGCTGCGCGGAAGCGCTCGAACTGGCACGTTCGCAGCCGCGCTTCAACCTAATCGTCACCAACCTGGCCGTAGGAGAGATGACCGCGGCACAGTTGGCGAGCGACGTGAAGCGCGCTGGCCTCGATGTCCCCGTGGTCGTGCTGGCCTACGACTACCGCGAAGTGAAGAATTTCATCAGCCGAAATCCAGTCACCGATATCGAACGAATCTTCCTCTGGCAGGGCAATGCGCGAATTCTCATCGCCATCGTCAAGTACATCGAAGACAAGCGCAACGTCTTGCACGACACGCGAGCTATGGGCGTGCCGGTGTTGCTGGTTGTGGAAGACAACATCCGCTACTACTCATCGTTCCTGCCGGTGATTTACACCGAGCTGATCAAGCAGTCGCGGCGCGTCATTCAGGAAGGCATTAACGTCGCGCATAAGCTCGTCCGGATGCAGGCCCGCCCGAAAATTCTGCTCAGCTCGAACTTCGAAGACGCGGCCCAGTTGGTGCAGGAGTATCGCGACTACCTGATCGGCTTGGTCTCGGACGTGGAATTTCCCTGGGAGGGCAAACTCAGCCCTGAGACTGGCTTTGAACTCGCCCGCTTGATGAAGGCGATGGTGCCCGACGTGCCCGTAGTCCTGCAGACCAGCCGGACCGAGTTTCGTCCACGCGCGCTAGCTGCAGGATATTCGTTTCTCAGAAAACGCTCTCCGACCCTGCTCAAAGACCTGCGCCGGATTCTCACTGAGCAATTTGGTTTTGGCGATTTTGTGTTTCGTCTACCCGACATGACGGAAGTAGGCCGCGCCAAAGACTTGAATCAACTTGAAGAGCAGTTGCAAACCGTTCCCCCCGAAAGCCTCACCTACCATGCCCAGAGCAATCACTTTTCTCACTGGCTCATGGCGCGAACCGAGTTTGCTCTAGCCGCCAAACTGCGACCGCGCAAAGTCTCGGACTTTACCGGTCCCGAACATCTGCGTCGCGATTTGATCGAATCGATCATCGACTACCGCCGCGAGCAGAGTGAACTTCTCATCGGTGACTTCAATGCCGACACCTTTAAGCCTTCGGAAACAGGTTTTCTGCGGATCGGCGCCGGATCGTTGGGAGGAAAAGCTCGTGGCCTCGCTTTTGTTCGCCATCTCCTGCGCAAGAATCGCATCACGCGCCGCTTTCCCGGCATCCGCATCGCGGTGCCGCCGGCTCTGGTGCTGGCCACGGATGCGTTCGATCAATTCATGGTTGAGAACAACCTGCTCGATTTCGCCTTGCAATGCGAGAACGATGCCGAGATTCTGGAAAAATTTCTGGCCGCTTCGCTCTCCACTCCGTTGCAGCAAAACTTGAAGGTCTTCCTGGCCGAAGTTACTTATCCGCTCGCCGTGCGCTCGTCCAGCCTCCTCGAAGATTCCCAGTACCAGCCTTTCACCGGAGTCTATGAAACCTTCATGCTGGGCAATCAGTCGGCGGATCCTGATATGCGTCTGGCAGAGCTGGTCGACGCGATCAAGCGGGTTTATGCCTCCACGTTCAGCCGCCATGCCAAGGCCTACGTCAGGGCCACTCCGTACCGTCTGGAAGAAGAAAAGATGGCGGTGATCGTCCAGCAACTGGTCGGCACTGTGCACGGACAGCGTTTTTATCCTGACTTCTCGGGCGTGGTGCGTTCGCACAATTTCTATCCCGTGCCGCCGATGATGTTTGCCGATGGAATTGCCGCGGTTGCTTTGGGACTGGGCCGGGCCGTAGTCGACGGCGGCAAGTGCCTGACCTTCTGTCCGCGGTATCCGCAGAATCTGCTGCAGTTCTCATCCGTCGACGACATGCTCGCCAACTCGCAGACTGAATTCTGGGCACTCGAATTAGATGGCGCTTCCCAGGGCCGCCCTGGGCATCTCCACGAGTTGCGCTTCGGATTGGAAGCAGCCGAGGCCGACGGCACGCTGCCTGCCGTCGCGTCAACCTACTCTGTCGATAACCAGGCGGTTTACGACGGCGTCAGCCGAGCGGGAGCCCGCATCGTGAGCTTCGCGCCCGTGCTCAAACACGGAATGTTTCCGCTGGCCGCCATTCTCGAGATGCTGGTAAAAGCCGGAGAAGACGCTCTGGGCATTCCTGTCGAGATCGAGTTTGCGGTTCGTCTCCCGCAGCGCTCGGGCGAGAGCGCGGATTTTGGCTTCCTGCAAATCCGCCCGCTCACTCTTTCGCGCGATCACCAGGATCTATCGCTTGACCACGTCGAACCGTCCCAGTTGCTATGTCAAAGCAGCAAAGTTCTGGGCAACGGACGCATCGAGAATCTGAATGACGTGGTGGTTGTCGATTCACAGCGCTTCGAGCGCAGCCGCAGCCAGGAAGTAGCGAAGGCGGTCGCCCACTTCAACAGCTTGCTCAGCGCCGAGAATCGGCCCTATCTGCTGATCGGAGTGGGCCGTTGGGGATCGAATGATCCCTGGCTGGGTATTCCCGTGGAGTGGGACGAAATTTCCGGCGCGCGTGTCATTGTCGAGGCCGGATTCCACGATTTTCGCGTAACGCCCTCCCAGGGCAGTCATTTTTTTCAAAATCTCACCGCATTCCAGATCGGTTACTTCACCGTGAATCCCGATGCCGGCGAAGGCTCGGTGGATTGGGAGTGGCTGAACGACCAACCTTCTGTGGACGAAGACGGATGCGTCCGTCACTTACACTTTGATACGCCGATGCGAGTGGTCATGAACAGCCGGCAAAGTCAGGGCATCATCTTCAAACCGCAAGCGCTGTCGTAAGACCGCAAGCGGTTTAATCAGTTATGGGTTGGGGCCGCCAGGCTGCGCCGCGTTACCGTTGTGTTTGTGGTCCATCTTGCGATGGACATCAGGCCAGAACTCCTTGATCACGATCGTGATCGTGTCGTATAGCACTTGTGTCCCCCAAACGCTGGCAGTGTTAGGAAGCGTGCGAGAGGATGCGTTGTGAACATAGATCAAGGTGTCGGTCGTGGGGTCGAAACGAGTCGTAATGAAGGCCCGGGGATGGTAAGTGTTGGTGGAGATTGTGGCCGATACGGCGCTGCCCAGAATCTCAGAATAGTTGAATTGGGAGTGGCCGGAATCGGTCCGGGTCACGAAGATTCGGCTCATCGCATAACCTGCCCGGCGTCCGAATCCACCGTCGCTTTTCTGAAAAAATCGTGGATCCTGGCGCAAGATCGTGGGAAAAACCGCGCTCGTCATGAAATTTTCGATGGTCCCGTCCGCAAAGGCCGACGCATAGCGCTTCCCATAGCCTTCCCAGCCCTGGCCGTAACCGGGCTCGCTGTTTTCCGCCTGGCTGATCGCTGACAGAATTCCGTACCACGGAAATTCGATCTTATCGAACGAACCCCGGGCCACGACTTTGAATTTTTGCGCGGTAGTAAGCGGCGGCACGTTGCCGGCATTCTCCAGGGTCAGGAAGTTAGGCAGCGCCAGGAAGAGCCGATCGTTCGACGTCCCCGCATTGCTTCCCTGAGCGCTTGTACTTTGTCCGCTCTTGTCTTTGTCCTTGTCCTTGTCCGGCGGGGCCTGAGTTGAAGCCGCTGGCGACGGCGCGGGGTTCGATGGCGGCGGAGTCTGCTGCGCCGGCGACGTAAGGGGAAGAAAAGTTGCAAGCACGATGGTACTCAAAAACTGGGCGGCGAACTTGATCGACAAGCATTTCTCCCCAAAAACAGAATCCCACGCCAACGCAAAACTTTATGAGCTTAATTCTAACAGGCCGTCTCAGTTTGCCCCCAGGATTGCAGCGGCTTTACATTGATTTACAGACCGCATATTGGTGCGCCCGAGCCTCAAGCCCAAGAAAAAGGCGGCCGCGACGCGGCCGCCTGTCGGTTAGCCAAGTTCCTTGCTAGAAGTGGAACCCGATCTCCGCCGTGAGTGAGCGTGGGGTTACATAGTGCGTCCCACTGAAGGTTGAAAGGAAGTTGTAGAGGGCGTAATTGTTCGCCACATTAATGACGGTCAGTTGCGCACTCACTTTGTATTTGTCGCCATGGAAATGGAACAGATTGTCTTGGCCGACCGAGATGTCGAACAGATTCCGCGAGGCGATGCGCGGCGGATTGTGGTCGTCGTCCTCGGTGTTGGGTGCAGGTACTTTGATGAGACTGGATCCGAACTCGTGTGCTGGGCAGTTGTAAGGTAAAGGGGTTGTCGGGGTTGCGCGCACGCCGTTGCAGGTGAACCCGGCTTCGAACTCCTGATCAGCGGAAAGCGGCACCCCGCCAACATTGGCAGCGACCATGCTGACGTTATTTATGCCGCCGATGATAACCGTTCCCGGGCAGTCATTAGCCGGGTTCACCCCGAAACAGGGCGTCGCGCCCGCGACGAGCCCGCTGTCATACCGCCAGTTGAAACCCATCCACGGGCCGCGCTTCCAGGGCTGGTATTGCAGGTGAGTGGTTTGGTTGAATTTTTCGTCGTGGTCGATGCGGAAGGGAAGTCCGGCGGCGGTCGCGACGGTCGCGCCGGCTCCGCCAATCTGGGGCTGGAAGAACCTCGCCGCCACACTGGAGAAAACCATCAGCGCCGAAAAGCCATGGATTTCAGGTATGCTCACCCGCCCCGCATATCCCGGAATCTTGGAGTTGTGCCATTCGATCGGGAACGTGATCGGCGTGTTGCCCAGCACGCTGAAGTCCTAGCCATTGTGCGTGTACTTGGTGATCCACTCGCCGGAAAAGACCAGGTACTTGCCGAACGCCTGCTCGAGCCCGGCGTGGAATTCGTTGCGGAATCCCGGACTCAAGGCCCCACTCGCTCCCGGCGCACAAAGCAGAAGCGGGTTCAGGACAGCGTTTTCGCATCCGATGCTGGAAAGAATCAGATTCTCGTTAAACGGAGATTCCAGCGTCCGCGCATAGGAGATACGAACAATTGTGTTGGTCTTCTTGATGTTGTAGGCGACTCCAACTCGCGGCTCAGCCTGTCGTGCGATGGAAAGGCCGTTGTACAAATCACCGCGCAAGCCCAGGTTCATCGACCAGTTTCCCTTAGTGATCACATCCCGGATGTAGAGCGCAAGCTCCTTCACGTCAGTGTGGCCGTTGAAGGAGTACAGGCTTCCGCCGCGAGTCAAATCGTACGGAGCCAGAATGGGATTGAAAAGCGGGTAAAGAGAGGGGTTGGCGTAAGGGTCAGTCGAGACCGGGGAGCCGGGCGCATTGACGTTGGTAGCAATGTTTGCCTGCAGCAGGCCGGTGCATCCAGTGGGATTCACGATCCCGGGAGCGGGTGCCGCAACCCAGCGCTGCTGGTCGTTTGAGAAAGCTATACACGGCGCATTGTAGGTTGGGTCAACAATACCCAGCGTATCGTTTTCATTGAGAAAAGTCTGTTCGTAAGTCACTCCAGCCTTGATGTCGTTTATGCCTTTAACGTAGGAGAGATCAGACCGGATCCCCGCGTTGGTGAGCGTCCGGTTCTGGCCCACCGACTGTCTCTGCAGGCTTGGAGGCCCCAGGTCGGCAAATAAATCGCTGCTGGGATAGTAATTGTAATCGTCGTGACGTACGAACGTGCCCAGAGTAAACACCGAGTGCGCGTTCAGCAGACGCGTCCACGAGGGCGCGATGTTGAAGGTTCCAATCTTCGATCGTTGGTCCGTGGCTCCGACAATCACGCCGTTCGGAGCTACGCCGCCATAGTTGTTCACATCCTGCGCGTCCACCCCATTCAGTCCACTCCACGCCGTCGCGTTCTCGGCATCTAGAGAGTTGGGCGTCTGGAACCAGCTCCGGCTGTAACCCAAATTCAGATGAATCGAGTCGCCGGTCGTGATTTGATAATCCACGCGGTCGAACAGGTTCTCTTCGTTGCCCTTGTCGTGGAGCACGGTGAATTCCGGAGGATCGAGGAACCGGCCCGTATTCAGCCCGCTCGCCGAGATAAAGTTTCCCCAGTTTTTGCCGCCGTAAGCCAGTTCCGCCGCCAGATTCGAACTGCCAAACGATCCGTACGAAGCGGTCACGCTACCGTGAGGAGGATTCACACCCTGGCCAGACCGTGTGGTCGCCACAATCACCACGCTGGTCTTGCCTCCGTATTCCGCCGGCGGCGCGCCCGAGATCACTTCCAGCGATTGCACCGAGTCGAGCGGGATCTGGTTCGAGAACACCTTGCTTTGCTGATCCGTAATCGGCTGGCCGTCGACCGAGAACGAATTCTCCGCGTGGTCGCCCAGCCCATGGAACAGTCCATTGGAGTCGGCGGCGATCCCCGGAGTCGATTCGGTAACCAGGGCGCTTACGCCAGAGGTGGAGCTTTCCAGAGGAATCTTTTCAAACGAGTTCCGGTCGATGTCCTGATGGAACGTCGAATCGTTCTCCACCAGGTCCCCCGCATCCGTGACCGTCACCGACGTGGTTGAACCCAATACCTGCAGACTGATGTTCACGCTGACCGGCACCACCGATCGCACTGTGACGTCTTTCGCGGTCGTAGCGAATCCCTCCGCTTTTACCGTCATGTGATAAGGATTGAAAGGCACATTCGGGAGACTGAAACTCCCGGACTTATCGGTAGTGGTTGATTGGTCAAAGTGGCTGACCGGATCCTGAATTTCAACCGTCGCGTTCGCCACGACGGCGCCGTCGGGGTCAAGTACCGTCCCGTTGATTGAGCCGGAGCTTCCACCCGACTGCGCGTTTACTACCGCACCCGCCAAACCGAATGAAAAGATAAGAATGGCGGTGAGCAACCGCCTGAATGAAATGTGCATGAGTCCTCCTGGGACGAAGTCAAGAAATGAAGTCAAGAAATAAGGATCGACCGGCGTGCATGCCGGAGCTTCTATCTTGAGGAATCCCTAAACCGCAGGAGGACCACGAATGCCCAGATCGAACACACTGAGCCGGGCAACCGCGATAACTTTTTCTTCTTGCAGCAGGCCGACCGCGGCAAAGACCGGCTGGATATGATTGGAGCTCGGTGTGGGCGTGGTCGTATGGGCCGCCACGCAGATTGAGCAGGAGTTCGATTCGGTCTGGTTCGGATGGTTGTGAGTAGACTCCGCTACCGCCGTCCACAACATCAGGGACAAGCAGAGCCAAGTCAACCACCGAAAAGTAAACCGCTTTCGTTCCTGCATTGGGCTAATTTGTTTAGCTTATATCGGTTCTGCTGCGCAAGGCAATCCCAGTCAAGTTACTATGGGGATGATTGTTATGTTTTGAGCGCGCGCGAGTAAGGCGTGCCTTGCAATCATCACACACCACAAGCGAGGAAACCCATGTCGGAACCAAGCTACGAAGAACTCAAAGCCCGGTTATCCCAATTGGAAAAAGAAGTCGAGACCAAGAAGCGGAGCGGCGACCTGATCTTCAAGGTCGGCGAAAAAGGCGGCGTCAGTGTCTACGGACTCGGCCGCTTCCCGGTCACGCTTTACTACGAGCAATGGAACCGCCTGCTGGGGGCGGCAGACGATATAAAGACGTTTATGGAGGAGAATAAATCCCGCCTAAAGCTCAAGGAATAAGGCTGACAGGCGAGTTCTCACTACCCAGTTTCCAGTTCTCAGTTGGTTACCCTTGGGGGTTTATTGAAGGCCGAGAACTGGGAATTGAGAACTCGTTTCGGGATATAATAAAAAGACTGTGCCTAAGTACTCCATCGTCGTCCCTCTGCATAACGAGCAGGAGAACGTCACCGACCTCTATGACCGCCTGAAGGCGGTGATGGAGGCCTCGGGCGAGACCTTCGAAATCGTGCTGGTCGATGATGGTTCGAAAGATCACACATTCGCCATGCTGCGCGAGATCGCCGCCGTCGATAGCCGCGTCACGGTAGTCAAGCTCCGCCGCAACTTCGGCCAGACGGCCGGACTGGCCGCCGGTTTTGACCATGCCCGCGGCGAGTACATCATCGCCATGGATGGCGATCTGCAGCACGATCCCGGCGATATTCCGTTGTTCCTGGAGAAGATTGCAGCCGGCTACGATATCGTCAGTGGCTGGCGCAAGGTTCGCGTCGATAATTTCTGGATGCGACGCATCCCCTCCCGCATGGCGAACTGGCTCATGGCCAAGCTGAGCGGCGTCGACATTCACGACTTCGGCACCACCTTCAAGGCCTATCGCCGCGAGATCCTCGAACAGGTCCCGCTCTACGGCGAACTGCACCGCTTCATCCCGGCACTGGCATCGTGGTATGGCGCGTCCATCTGCGAAGTGCCCATCCGAAATGTAAACCGCGAGCGCGGCACCTCGCACTATGGCATCACCCGCACCTTCCGCGTATTCTTTGATCTCATCACCATTCGCTTCTTGCTCCGCTATCTATCCCGGCCACTGCATTTCTTCGGAACCTTCGGTCTGCTCAGCCTGTTCGGCGGCAGCGCGGTCGTAGCCTGGTTGGGAGTAGAAAAATTCCTGCACCACGTTCCCGTAATGGCCTCTCACGGCCCGCTGATGATGCTGGCTCTCGGCCTGCTGTTAGGCGGATTGAACCTGTTAGCCATAGGACTGCTGGGCGAGATGCAGGTCCGCCATTACCACGAACCCCGCCACCGCGCTCCCTACTCTGTCGACCGCGTCCTCCGTTCCCAGAACGAAGAACACAGCGTCTCGGAGTAGAGCTCGTCCGGCTCCTATTCCTCAAGAGTGAAGTTCACCGTGACCTGGCTTTCGACCTCGAGCGGGACGCCGTCGAGCAAGAAAGGTTTGTACTTCCATTGCTTGACGGCTTCGATCGCGGCCGGGGCCAGCAGCGGGTGCCCTTGGATAAGCCGAATGTTGCTTACGTTGCCTTCCTTATCGAGGGTCACCTTGAGCACGACCGCGCCCTCAACCCGCTGGTCCCTGGCATCCGCCGGATATTCCGGCTGCACTCGGCTGATCAGAAGTCCTTGCATCACGCCTTGGGAAACTCGAATGCGCTGGGGTATTGCGGGATCGGTTGGGTCCTCAGGGTTGGAAGAGGTGGTCCCGCCAGGAGCATCGCCCACCACGCCTTCGGCCGGAGGTTTCCCGGAGAGCGTGAAGTTCACGGTAACAGTGGTCGCCACTTCGACGGGGTCGCCGTTGACCAGATACGGTTTGTACTTCCATTGCTTGACCGCCTCAATGGCGGCTGGTGCCAGCATGGGATGCCCGCTGACCAGTTGCAGATCCTCCACGTCTCCCGATTTGCTGATCAGCACCTTCAGGACTACCGGCGCCTGTATACGTGCCTGCCGCGCCAGCGGAGGGTAAATGGGAGCGACCTTCTTGACGATTTGACCTGCCATGACACTCTGGCCAACGGGCACGCCCTGTGGACTTGCTTCCTGGGACGCGGCCAGGCAAGTGAAAGCGCTGAGACTGAGAAGCAGAAGCGGTACTACCGATCGCCGTGTCATCGTGACCTCCGTGCGGACTAGAAACTTCGAGCAATTTTGGATGCCGGACTACGCAGCAGGGTGCGCTCCGCAGTTGTGGCTGACAACTAGTTAGACAGCCGCACTCCCTGACTTGTTCCCCCGCTGCACCCCTCCGGCACCGATGCGGAAGATCTCCTGTTCATTCCCACCGCGCAACCGGCAGCCCGAGGCGTAGCCACTCAATAAAATCCGTGCCCGGAGGCACGCCTCCCAGTTCGCGCAGCCGGGTCGCGTTTTGTCCGCGGTGGTAGTGGCTGTGCATGGCCGCCTGGGTCAGAGCATGCCGCACGCTGATCTCTAGGCGTGGCTGGAACCACGGCACCTCAATCACCTTTGCTAAGCGGGCCTCGTCTAGTTCCGCCAGCATCGCCGACATTTCGGAGTGATACTTCCGCGCCGAGGCCTTCAAGTTGGCTAGGTTCGGATAATCCTCGACTTTGGTGATTACGAATTTCGCGGTTGGATCCCTCGTCACCCATAGAAATGCCGACTGCACCAGATGAATGTGATGCAGTCGCTCACGAATCTTCTGGTCAGCCAACGCAGCGGGGTAGGCCTCGAACGCGCGCCAGTGCTCGACGTCCGCCCATTCCTGATGTAGATATAGTTCGCGAAGGTATGTAGTCATCGCGTCCCCACTTCATTATAGGGAGTAAGGTCCCGTGTGCGCAGAGATGCGCGTTCTCCGGCGTATAATCTGCTGTTTGGCTTTCTAGGAGTCCGGTCATCATGCCCCAAACCACACAACACGAATTACAACTGGCCCGCCGCATGTCACGCCTCGGCACCGAAACTGCCTTCGAGGTTCTGAATAAAGCGCGGGCGCTCGAGCGCCAAGGCAAGAGCATCATTCACCTGGAGATCGGCGAGCCCGATTTTGACACTCCCGCCAACGTGATCGAGGCTGGCGTCGATGCCTTGCACAAGGGTTGGACCCACTACGGTCCCTCCGCCGGTTTACCCGAGCTGCGCCAGACCATCGCCGATTACGTGAGCCGCACCCGCAGCGTAAAAATCTCTCCCGAGGAAGTGGTCGTTGTGCCCGGAGGCAAGCCCATCATTTTCTTCACGATCCTGGCGCTAATCGATGAAGGCGATGAGGTAATCTATCCCAACCCCGGCTTCCCGATATATGAGTCAATGATCCACTACGTCGGCGGCAAGGCGGTTCCCATCCACCTGCGCGAGGAACGAGATTTCTCACTCGACGTGGACGAGCTCGCCGCTCTCATCACCGACCGCACGAAACTCATCATCCTGAATTCGCCCGAGAACCCAACCGGTGGGGTGATGCAACGCAAAGATGTTGAACAGGTTGCCCAGATTATCGGCGACCGCAACATCCTCGTGCTGTCTGACGAAATCTACAGCCGGCTGCTTTTTGAAGGCGACCATTTCTCCATCATGTCGGTGCCTGGCATGCAGGAGCGCACCATCCTGCTCGACGGCTTCTCGAAAACCTACGCTATGACCGGATGGCGCATGGGCTACGGCGTGATGCGCCCCGACCTGGCCGCCCAGATCACCCGCCTCGCGACCAACTCCACTTCGTGCACTGCGAGTTTCACCCAGATCGCAGGCATCGAAGCCCTCCGCGGCGACCAGAGTTCAGTCGACCAAATGTGCGCCGAGTTCAAGCGCCGACGCGACGTGTTCGTCGCCGGCCTGAATAAGATCAAGGGTTTTTCCTGCCGCATGCCCAAAGGCGCCTTCTACGTTTTCCCTAACATTACGAAGACTGGATGGAAGTCAAAACCGCTCGCCGATGCTCTGCTGGAGCAGGCGGGAATCGCCGCGCTCTCGGGTACAGCTTTCGGAGAATTCGGCGAAGGCTACCTGCGCTTCAGCGTAGCCAATTCGTTAGAAAACCTGCAGCAGGCACTCGACCGCCTCGACCAGTGGACCCGCAAGAACCTCTGAGGCCGACGTATTGACTTGACCAAATTTCATGCCAGCAAAAAAGAAAGCAGCGCGATCAGGAAAACCCAAGTCCAGCCGCCCCTTCATGCCCGGCTACGGCCTGCCCGAAGGCAGCAAGGGCCTGCTCCCGTGGACTTGGGCCGAGCAGCGCCTCAAGAAATCGCACAACTACTGGCTCACCACTCTGAAGCCCGCAACCTCACCGGACAAAGCTTCGCCGGGCAAAGCTTCGCCCCACACCATGGTGGTCTGGGGCCTGTGGCAGGACGGCCGCTTCCTGTTCAGCACCGGCAGCAACTCGCGCAAAGCGCGCAATCTGGCGCAAAACACCAACTGCGTCGTGTGTACTGAGCACGCCCACGAAGCAATCATCATTGAAGGCACAGCGGAGATCGCCGATCTACCCGCGCGCCGCAAGTTTCTGCTCAAGTGTGAGCGCAAGTACAACTTCGACATGTCGAAAATGAAGCCGGACATCCTCTCCATGAAGGAACCGATCTTCACCGTGCGTCCCCGCGTGGTGTTTGGCTTGTGGGAGAAGGAATTCGTCGAGAAGTCCACGCGCTGGACCTTCGAAAGGCAATGATTCTGCCACAGGCAAAACCTACCGGCAGAGAGCCTGACCAGGCTCTCCGCCGTTCTCGTTTCAACACTTAAGCTCCACTTACAACGAGCGCAGGAAATTCAAAAGGTCCTGAACCTGCGATGGTTTAAGCGAATTGTATTTGCGGATTACCAGATTAGCTTCTGATCCGCTACTGCTGTGCGCCTCGATGGCCTGAATCAGATCTGTGGTGCGGCCATCATGAAGAAAGAACAGGCGCTGTCCCAGTCCCCACAATGGCGCCGTGCGGAATTGATTAGGCCCAGCCGAGCCCTGATGGATGCCGTCCGCCAGCCCGGTACCCATATCGTGCAAAGCAAAGTCGGAATAAGGGTGGTAAGCGACGTTCGACATGCCGGTGAAAATTGAATTCCCGGTGGTGAGCGTCGGCGAGTGGCAAAGATTGCAGCCGATGGCATTGAAATCAGCAGCTCCGTTTATCGTCGATTGGGTCGAAGCCGCGGGTGTCGGTGGCGCTGACAGGCGACTGAACGCAGCAAAGTTCACAATGTCCGACGACATTTCCGATTCCGTGCCCAGGCTGGTACCAAAGTTAGGACTGCTCGCGTTTTGGTTCAGCAAGTTGGTGGAGTCTTCCGGAGATCCGTTAAACACGCATCCCGGCACCGCGCTGCGCTCGTTAGGGAAATTCTCGTTCGACACTCCCTGCTCCACGTTGTACGCCTCGCCCACAAAAATCAGCAGCGACTTGTTCTGCGCTTTCCACCCAAAGCGGGTGATCGTGCCGTCGTTGCCGCTGGTGTTGAACACGCCGCCAATTTTCAGCGTCGCCCGAGCCGATTGCGTGGCCCCCAGGTTGGCTTGCAGATTGGCGTCAGGCGTGGCTTCCACCAGGCCCAGACCAAACAGGGGCGTGGGCGTCCGGAAAATTACGTTGTTGGTAGAAAGCGCGCTGGCAAAGTCGGGCTGTGCCAGCGTGCATCCCGAAGCGTCAGACCGTCCTGCGATGGTGTAGAGGTCGTGCACTCCGCCATCCAACGCGCCGCTGGAAGTCTTGACGAATCGGACTTCGAGCACCGGACCGTTCGCCGTAATAAACGAAGGAACCGAATTAGTCGCGCCATCTAGCGCGGCCAGTGCTACCTGCGGATTCGGAATCGCATTCTGGGGACTGAGAAGGCCAGGACTGGCACCCCCAATTGTGGGCTGAGCGTGGCACTGCGCACAGCTGTTCCCGTTGAAGGTTGGACCGAGACCCGATCCCGTTTCGCCGGCAATGCCGCCGGAAACCGAATCGATTTCCTGAAAACGAAGCTGCGCCTGGTTGAAAAAAGCCTGCTCATTTGCGTTGAGGGTTGAATAAAAACTTCCCGCCGCCGCCGGACCAGGGCGAGGACCAGGATCGTTTTGCGCGTGAACAGGCGCAACCGCGATAGCTGCTAGCGCGAGACACACAACCGCTACATCCAGATTTCGACACGTCATTTTGCACCTCCATACAGGGTGAGAGACACACTTCTAGCTCGGTTTTGTTTCTTGGCGATACGCGGCGCTGAGTTGGGTGTGAGCTGTTCAGCTTGAGGCTGCGCGCCAGCGCAGAAAGCTGGCCCAGTCCTCACCGCGAACGGAACAGCACTGTGGGAGCGGAATCCCACCAGAGAATCTTTCCTCAGGCCAGGAAAGAGGATCGAACGTTGCTGAGACTCTAGGCTGGATGCGGAATCTGGTCAACGGCCCGGAAGTACATTTGTGCTCTCCGTGGAGATGTCAGCGGTGATACGTGCTCCACCGATAGACCATCTCCATGTCGCGTATGATATTTTCGATGTTCCGCATTGCAAGGTGCGGTGTAGCATTTCGTTTCAACCGCAGTCACACTGATTAAGAACATGGACAAAAAATTCCGCGTCTTTGCCACCTGCGACATTGGAGAAGCCATCGAACTCCTGCGCCACCGCGGCTACGAGGTTGAAGTCTATCCCCAGCCGGAGGCGCCGCCGAAACGTCTGATCATCGAGAAAGTCAAGTCCGGCATCGACGGCCTCATCACCACGCTGCGCGATCCCATCGACGCCGAGGTCTTTGAGGCGAGTAAGAATGAGGCAGGCAAGAACACGCTGAAGGTCGTGGCACAGTATGCCGTCGGCTTCGACAACATCAACCGCGCCGATGCCAATCGCTACAAAATTCCTTTCACCAACACGCCAGATGTCTTGACCGAGGCTACGGCGGAGTTCGCTTTCTTCATGCTGGGCATGCTGGCCCGCAAAATGTGGCCCGCCGAGCACCTCACCCGAGACAACCAGTGGGGATACTGGCATCCGTACCTGCCCTTCCTTGGCGACGAAGTGACCGGCAAGACCATCGCCATCATCGGCACCGGACGCATCGGCCTCGCCATGATCAAAAAGTGCGCCGGCTTCGACATGAACATGCTGTGCTACGACCCAGCCTACGAGAATCACGACTACATCAAGGCCATTCAAGAGACGATGGACCTGCGCCACGCCCGCGGCATTTCCCGGGAAAAGAACTGGATCAAGTACGTCGGCTTCGAACCAGCGCTGCGCGAAGCCGATTTTGTCAGCGTGCACGTGCCCCTGCTGCGTCCCGGCGAAAGCGCCACCCCCACCTATCATCTGTTCAACGAAAGAACCCTCCGGCTGATGAAGCCGACCGCGTTCCTGGTAAACGACTCCCGCGGCCCGGTCATCGATGAACTTGCTCTCGCAAGAGCGCTGCGCGAGAACTGGATCGCGGGAGCCGCACTCGATGTCTATGAAAAGGAGCCGCTGCCCGCCGACTCGCCGCTCCGCGATCCCACGATTGCCGACCGCTGCCGTCTGATGCCGCACTTCGCCAGCGCCGCGCGCATTACGCGCCTCTCGACCGATCCCGACAAAGGCATGGCGGGCCGCTGCATCCAGGGATTGATCGACGTACTCCAAGCCAACTATGGCGGCGACATCACGAAAATGCCTTATGTAGTAAACAAGGAAGCATTCGGAAAATAGCTGCCGGCTGCCATTAGAATAGAGTCTTGTTCGGCTTGCCAAGGATACGAATGAAAAAACGATTCCTTCTTCCCGTCGTTCTGCTGCTTCTGGTGCCGGCAG
The DNA here is from genome assembly GCA_035484995.1 of Verrucomicrobiia bacterium. Lineage (GTDB taxonomy): Bacteria > Acidobacteriota > Terriglobia > Terriglobales > Acidobacteriaceae > Sulfotelmatobacter. Next base: position 16,084 of record DATHOK010000042.1, read on the forward strand.
CGTTTGCCCAAGCTCCTGCCACGGAGACTCAGCTCAACAACACCCAACCGAACCGGATTCAACCGAGCCCCGATCAACTCAAGTTGATTCCCGCGCCCAAGGAAGTGCGCCTTCAGCAAGGCGGTTTCCGCGTGAAGCCAACCACCAGAATCCTCGTGGAGTTCGGCCATCAGGAAGAAGACCGCATCGCCGCCGAAACGCTGGCGGAAGAAATCCAGGATCAATCTGGATTGAAAGTAAGCATCACCGGCTCCAGAGAGAAAGCAAGAGAAGTACGAAGTGCCATCGTGCTGGCCCGGCTGCAAGACCGCAGCGTCAGAGATTTTCTCGCATCGAAGGGCCTCACGGCAGATTCAATCGGTGACCAGGGGTACCTCCTCTTTTCCGACAAGACCCACCTGATCGTCGCCGCCAACACCGGACAAGGATTGTTCTATGGCGTGCAGACCCTGCGGCAACTGCTTCGCCAGGACGATGGAAAACTAATCTGTCCCGCGGTTTCCATTCGCGACTGGCCCAGCATGGAGTGGCGCGGCGTGCAGGATGACATCAGCCGCGGTCCCATTCCCACCGAAGACTACATGAAGCGCCAGATCCGCACTCTGGCGGCCTACAAGGTGAATCTGTTCGGGCTTTATATGGAGCACGTGTTCGATTTCGCCAGCCAGCCGTTGCTCGCCCCCAGGGACGCCGCGCTCACTCCGAAGGAAGTCAACGCTCTCGTCGACTACGCCAGAAAGCTCTACGTCACCATTCTTCCCGAACAGCAAACCTTCGGACATCTCCACCATATGTTGAAGTACGAAATTTATTCCGAAGTCGCTGAACGCCCGCACGGCCACGTGCTCACCCCGACCAACCAGCAGTCCTACGAAATCATCAAGGGCATGTATGCCGATCTGGTGCCGCTTTTCCCCGGCCCATTTCTGCATGTCGGCGGCGACGAAACTTTCGAACTGGGGCAGGGACAAACCGCAACGCGCGTCGCACAAGTCGGCCTGGGCCGGGTTTATCTCGATCACATGCAAAAGGTGTTCAGCATTCTCGAGCCCTATCACAAGCAACTCATGTTCTGGGGTGATATCGCGTTGAAATATCCGCAACTGCTCGGCATCCTGCCCAAGGACATGATCGCCGTCCCCTGGGATTACGATCCGAAACCAAGCTATGACAGCATCATCAAACCCTACCGCGATGCTGGCCTGCGGGTGGTCGTCGCACCAGGCGCGCAAACCTGGAATCAACTCTGGCCGGACTTGGATGCGGGTTACGTCAACATTCGCAACTTTGTTCGCGACGGCCAACATCTAGGTGCGATGGGCATGCTCAACACCACGTGGAATGACGACGGTGAGGCCATCTACGGCATGGCGTGGCCGACGCTGGTCTATGGAGCAGCCGCGGGATGGCAGTCGGGCGAGTCGAGCATCGATCAATTCAAGAACGCGTACGACTGGGCGTTCTACCGCAACGGAAACGACGCCACTTTCCGCGACGCGCTCGAGAATCTCGATCACGGCCATCAGGCGCTAGCCAAAGCAAAGATCGAAAACGAGACTGACGACTTGTTCTGGATCGATCCCTTCACCCCAGAAGGAGCCAAGATCATGCAGAAGCTGACCGCGGCGGCCCCCGAGATGCGGCTGGGCGCAGAGCACGCGCTGGAATCGCTCCACCGCAATCGCGCCAAAGCTCACGCCAATCAGGACACTCTGGCCGATATGACCCTGGCCGCCTGGCGCTGGGACGCTCTCGGCATGAAGGCCGAGTTCACGCAAGAGATCAACAAATTTTACTGGGACGCATTTCTGAACCCGGCCGATGAAGAACGCGTAGGCAGCGATCTGGAAGAAATCACATCCATCAACGCGCGCCTCGAGGACTTGCGCGATGCGACCACGCGCCTCAGCGAGATGTACCGCGAAGCCTACCTGCGGGAATATGGCCCTTACTGGCTCGACAACGTCTTGGTCCGCTACGACGATCTCGCTCGCGAATTCCAGAAAAAAATAATAGCCGTTCGCCAGGCGCGCCGCCAATACGATGCAACGAAAACTCTGACCCAGCCGCAAGAGTTGGGATTCTACCTGCAGCCGTGAAAGCAGGGATCAGTGATCCGTGGCCAGTGATCAGTGGCCAGTGATCAGTGACCGAAACGTCACGGGTGAGTTCGCCGGTTCTACTGACCCCTGGCCCCTGACCCCTGAATTTAGAATGTTCTCCGACCGCACCAACTGGAAGCTCACGCAAAATCGCCTGACCGAAGCGCTCGAACAGGTGCGATCGAGCGGCGCGCCTGTGCTCGATCTCACTATCTCAAATCCAACGCGCGTGGGCCTGCGCTACGACGAGCCCCAAATTCTTCAATCGTTAGCCTCGCCGCTGGCGATGGATTACGATCCTCAGCCCAAAGGCTTGCTCAGCGCCCGCGCAGCGGTGGCCGATTATTACCGAGCCGAGCACGGAGTCAACCTGGACTCCGATCGCCTGCTTCTCACCACCAGCACCAGCGAAGGTTATTCCTTCGTGCTCCGCCTGCTCTGCAATCCCGGAGACGAGCTGCTCGTTCCCAAGCCAAGCTATCCGTTATTCGAATTTCTCGCCGACCTGCAGGATGTCAAGCTCGTACCCTATCCCCTGATCTACGATCACGGCTGGCAAATGGATTTCCCCTCGCTGCATAGTGCAGTGACCAAGCGCACGCGAGGCGTAGTCGTCGTCCATCCCAATAACCCGACTGGTTCGTACGTGCACCCGGAGGAACAGAAATCTCTAAATCGCTTTTGCCGCGAACATCGACTAGCGCTGATCGCCGACGAAGTTTTTCTCGACTACGCCCACGACGGAGAAAAGCGCCAAAGCTTCGCTGTGAATCAGGAAGTGCTCACCTTCACGCTGAGCGGAGTTTCAAAGATCTCGGCGTTGCCCCAAATGAAAGTAGCGTGGATTGCCGGCAGCGGTCCCGCGGCTGATCTGAAAGTAGCGCAAGCTCGTCTCGAAGTAATCGCCGACACGTATCTTTCGATGAACGCGCCCATCCAGTGGGCGACTCCAGCACTGCTCGATCAACGCAAAATCGCTCAGCCACAATTACTCGACCGCGTGCGCGGCAACTTGGCAGAACTCGACCGCCAACTCGCAGCTCAGAAGAATTGTCAGCGCTTAAACGTCGACGGCGGATGGTACGCCGTACTCCGCGTCCCGGTGACACAGACCGACGAAGAGCTCGCAATCGACCTGCTGCGCCGCAATTCGGTACTGGTGCACCCCGGCCACTTCTATGATTTCGCGAGCGATGGATATCTGGTCTTGAGCCTGATCACGCCAAGGCCTGAATTCGCCGAAGGTATGAAGAGGTTGTTAGAGCTCGTGACCACCTGAAGGGCGAACGCCTTGTATCAGGGCATGGCTTTAGCCGTGCCGGCAAATCCCGGAAAAAGAATGGCTCGGAGGAATGCGTCGGCGTCAAGAAGCCGCGTTTCCGAGAAACCTTTTTGCCAGATCGGAGCCGTGAACCCGAGTTCCCGCCCCACGCGGAAAGCGAAACCTCCCTTGATGAGTTGCACGGGGCGCTCGATCGTCATATCGGATTCGACTGTGAGCAGAGTATGAAAATCGTCGAGCATGACCACGAATTCATGCAGGCGGAACCTTCTTAGGTCGCGGTAGTGGCAGAGTACGCCGACGAATAATGCGGCAGATCGGTCTGATTGAAGAAGATATCGCTTGCCGCAGATCGACGATGTGACGAAGAATGTGCGAGCACCGGCAATGACGTGACCCGGATCGGCACGACGAGATAGGATCGCCATAGAGCAGCGGCAAAAGCCGGCTCCTCCTTACCTTTGCTGTGGCACGGCTGAAGCCGTGCCCTGATACGAATCTCTATGTCAAGAGAAGGGGAACGTGATGTGACGGATATCACAACAAAGGAATGGGTAGTTCACCTGTGTGCCAAACTCGGAACAGAATCGAACTCCGGATGATCCGCTTCACGGACCAGCTTCGCAGGGCGCGATGCCTCACCGCTTCACCAGAAACGGATTGCTCTTCCGCTCTTCGCCAATAGTAGTCGACGGCCCATGCCCCGGCACAACCACGGTCTCGTCGGGTAAAGCCATCACAGTGCCACGCAGCGACTGCATAATCTTCTGCATCGATCCGCCGGGCAAATCAGTGCGACCAATCGACCCGGCAAACAAAGTATCACCTGCGATCAGAAGTTTCTCAGCAGGGAAGTAAAGGCAGACGCTGCCTTCCGTGTGCCCCGGCGTATGCAGAATATTGGCCGCGTGCGCCCCGGCCTTCACCGTATCGCCCGTGCTCACGCTCTGGTCAATCTTGACCTCGCCGGGCGCGGCCACGCCGATCCATGTGGCCTGCACGTCGAGCATCTTGAGCAGGGTATAGTCGTTCTGGTTAAGCAGGATCGGCGCCCCCGTGGCCGCGCGCAGCTTCATCGCGCCTCCCACGTGATCAATGTGAGCGTGCGTGACCACGATTTGCTTAACCTGCAGCTTATGCTTGCG
>DATHOK010000043.1:0-8360 GCA_035484995.1 Verrucomicrobiia bacterium
TGATCTGCCCCACTTCGGAAGGATATTCCTGGGCGAATTGAAAGTAGAACGGGAGCCCGGCAATTCCAGTAAGGGAATATACGATAAGTACAGGTTCCGCCTGACTATGATCCGGTTACAAATGGGTTGTATCGCAACCGGCACAAGCTCCATCGTAGGACTTGATTCAAACGGCACGGGCGGCAAGGGCGATCACTAGAACACCACCGCGGATGCCGCCGCTCGCATCAACCGTTGCCGAAGTAGGACCGAGTACGCGGCACAATTTGTCACCAGGGACGGGCGCGCCCGTCCCTTTCGCGACTACTTCTTCGTTCCTACGGCACTCAAACACTTCCCGTACAACTCCAGTAACTGGGCCGCATACTCGTCAGGCTTCGATGCTGAACCGGTACCTTGAAAACCCACTCCTGACGACGTGGTTCGCCCGTACCCGGTGGTCATTGCGACAAATTTCATCAGATCGAGCGCGATATCCTCATTGCGGCGCGCACTCCCATGCAAGGCTGGACCCTCATCCATAAGTCCTTCTCCTGAACCCGAAATATAAGGAAGTCCCTCGTCGTCTTCCAAGTCTTCCATAACGAAGCGATCCGTAATCATGTCTTCGATAGCGTTCAAAACTCCGCCCACGATGATAGCAGGGTCGACACCCTCCCGCCCCGCACCCAGCCGGGCGTCATCCCGAGTCCCGCGTTTTCACCAGCGGGACGAGGGATGTCCCCGGTACACTCAGCCGTCTCGGGTGCCTGGATTCGCACTCAATCACCGGTCGGCAATTGAAAATCCACCTGCGCGGTCCGGCGCAGCCGATACATCAGCCACAGCGAAGCCGCGAATAGAAACGGAGAAGAATAAAATCCCGGCCCCGGATACGGCACCGTCACGGCAGCCACAGTATGTCCCAGAATCGAAAACAGGGCAGATCCCAGCCCGCTAAGAAACATGAGGACGGCGTAAACCCACGCCAGAGGCCGCAAGCCGCTCATCCCGCGCCCTGCCACCGGAGTCAGAAAAAACAGCACACCGCAGGCCACGATCAGCGCTGCCAGCCACTCCCCGAAATCGAATGTTCCAGTGGGAAACCAACCCCAGCGCCCGCGCAGGATGGTCACGGTTGGGTTGTACACGGCAAGAAAGCCGCTGGACGCCGCGTCGAAAATATGCAGCGCGAACGCTACGCACAGCGCAAACCACGCACTGCCAAATCCCGGCGCTGAAAGTGCAGCTGCTTGCTTCACGAAACCGCCTGTCAAAAGAATTCTCAATCACCAATCCAAGAATTAGCAATTAAAAATGGTCTCTTGAGAGCGCACGGATGGGCACCGGCATCGCCATCCTCCCGCTACCGCGCCACTTCGCTCATCAGCGCCAGCAGGTTTCCTTCCGAATCGCGGAAAAACGTCATCCATAAATCATGCGTCGGCATTTTCGCGATCACATGCGGTTCGTCCTCAAAATGCACTCCGCCTTCTTTCAGTTTGCCGTATGCCCCGTGAATGTCGGGCACGGAAAAATACAGGACCGAACTGGGATGATCGAACTCCGGCTTCTCCGCCCGGTCCAGCATCAACCGCACCCCTCCGCAATCGAAAAATGCTAGCCCCGGCGGCACTTTGAACAGCAACTTCAGCCCCAGCTTGTCCTGGTAGAAGCCCGCCGCCCGTTCCACATCCTTCGCATTGATGGCAATCTGGCCGAGGCGCGTAATTCCAATTCCAGTCGCGCTCGCGCTCATGTCTCTGACCTCCTGAGTTAGTTTAAGCGGGGGGACGCTCCATGCCCTGCGAAGATTAACACGACATTCATCAATTCGAGAAAGGTGCGACGTCTGGGGGGGCCAGCCCCCAACCATATACTTTGCCATCAGCGCTCGCGTGCGGCTTGTCGCAGCAGCCTCCGGATTTCCGTACGGTCCGACTCGCTCGTGTTCTGCGGGTTTTTCAAGTCGATCTTCAAGATCAAATGGCCAAGCTGGTCAGCCTCGGAACGATTTAAATTTAGACTTCCAACCAGGCACTGTTCGACGTCGTAAAGCAGTTGTGCGTCCGCCTTTAGGAATCGCGGATCCTGCACGAGTTTTCTCGACAGACCTGAAACTCTCACCACCAATCCCCGCGGCGGCGCCATAAGCTCGGGATGGGCATCTGGAGGCTGCGCGTAGATCCAGTCAATAAACAGAGAGTCGAAGTTCGCATGCCAATCGCGTGCGAGGGAGGCGAACCGGTACATCGCGGCACCATTGATGCTCAACCGCCGGTCACCGGTGAGGATTGATCGAACCAGCGGTTCGTAGGAACGGTTCGGGCGGGCGCGCTCGATCGCCAGCGCGAGGCTCTCCTGCGGCCCATATGTCCGATTTTTTCCTGAAGGCGACTGATAGAACCAGCGTAGGACGCCGGGCAGCGAGGCTGGACCCTGGACCCGCCAACGTGCCAGAGGAACATCCGGCGATTCTGGCCAACGCTTCTCCGCCTCGTCCAGGATCGCTGTGGAACTTTTCGGTCTAAGGCTCGCAGCCGCAATCAGCCACCGGGAGCCCGATCCTCCTGAATTCTTAGCTTCGCTTTCCGGGCTTGCGAGACGAAGAAGCAGCTCCGCGTCGGATGGCCCCAACAGGTCCCTCGCGTGCAAAAGCACAAAATTCTGCATCGCCTGCAACCACCCCCTATACGGCTCGTAACGGGCCGGATTCGTCCGTACGGCAAGAGCAGGATCGGAGGATTGAATTCGCCCCTTGAGCAAACCGACAAGCGCATCATGGTCCAGTTCGGATGCGGCGTGAAGCAGGTCGTCTTCTGAGTAGGGATAGGTTACGTTGTTGGGGCTGGAAATGGTGCCAAGACACAAGATGGTCCACTGCCTGTCAGGTGCCGGCAGTTGAGCGACTTGGCTGCGAATGGCCTCAAGCTCCGGACGGGCCAGGTCGAAAACATCCCAGGCTCGCTCCAACTCCAAAACGAACCAGGCGACTGAATACTTGCGCTCCCCGTAGTGGTTCCAATAGTCGCTGAAATTCGTGTAGCCACTTACGTCGAGGTAAGGATTGATCACTTCCCGGGCCACATCGCCGACGGTCTCAGCCACAGCCGGCCAGCTCTCAGGCTTGTTCGAAGGAAAATAATCAACCGGAAGCGGGCAGCGGTACGAAGGATTACGGTCCGATTGTAGCGGTGCAATCTCGGCAAGCAAATGCGGATCGTTCTTGCGGCCAAGAGCAAAGATGGCCAGCGAACGCATTTTCGGGTCCGGGCTTTTCAGAAGAGCGACAAGGTTAACCGAGTCGAGAGATGGGTCGCTAAGCTCAGCCAGATAGGACCGCATTTCCGGTGTCGCTTCAAATCGCGCGTACTCACACAGGAATACGACCTTAGGCTCCAGGGCAGCGAGCGTTTTAGCCTCGCGTGTTTCCTGAAGATCCGAGGAAGGTGCCGGCAGCCCGAAAAAACGCTGCGCGAAAGCAAGAAAAATGCTAATCACAATAAGAGGACGTACGAATCGCCGCCTGTGCAACCGGCAGACCCAGAGGCACATCGCAATCAAAATCCGTTGCCGCCCCGAAGACATATCGATCTCTCAAGCATTCCACAAAGGAACGCACACAGTAGAACTTCTTGTGCGCGGGCTGTGGGCGTGTGACAGTCCAACGCGAAGTTAACTCAAACTCCCCCGGGATCTATTCCATCCTGCCGGCGGCCGGACCCACCGCGGTCGCCTGCTCGGTCTTGGGGTCGATGCCGATCAGCGCCACTCCGCCTACCCCCTCGCGGCCGATCGTAACCACATGGCCGCGAGCCCTCAAGTCGGCCTGCACTGCCTCGGGCAGGGTGCTCGGCACAGACAGGCTGCCCAGGCGTGCATGGTCCTGACCGAAGGAGCTGATGAAATGCTCGGTAGAAAAGCGCGGCGCCTTAAACGCTTCTTCGGGACTCATCCCGAAATCCACATAGTTGAGGATCACCTGGATCGCCCCCTGATCCTGCATGTCGCCGCCCGCTACCGAGATCGCCATCACAGGTTGGTTGTCGTGAAACAGCAGCGTCGGGCTCAGCGTGATCCGCGGCCGCTTGCCAGCCTCGATAACATCCGGAGTTCCCGCAAACGTGTTCAGACTGCTGAGCCGGCTTCCGTGAATAATGCCAGTGCGTCCAGCCACGCCCGCGGTGCTCGACAGCCCGCTCGGAGTCGCCGCGATGACGTTTCCAAACTTATCCGTCACACACATCACGGTGGTTCCCCCATGCCATGGCCCGGTGATGGTCGGCGGCTTGGTAGGCTTCATATTGTACGGATCACCCGGCCGGAGCTCGAGAGATGCCTCTTTCGAATCGATCAGCTCCCGCCGCATTTCCGTGTACTGATCGGAAAGCAACTGCCGCATTGGCACTCTCGCAAAGTTTGGATCGCCGTAATACTCGTCGCGATCCGCCAGCGCCAGTTTCTCCGCTTCAATCACCGTGTGAATGTAATCCGCCGAATTGAAACCCATCTTCTTCAGGTCGAAGCCTTCCAGCAGACGCAGCGTCTGCAAAAGATAAGGCCCCTGCGTTAGCGGACCGGCCTTATAGACCATATATCCGCGGTACGTGGTCGTGAGCGGTTTCACCACGGGAGTTTTGTGCGCAGCGAGATCCGCCTTGCGAAGGAACCCTCCTTTTTCGATATACCAGGCTTCCAGAGCGTCGGCGATGTCGCCGCGATAGAAGCGGTCCGAGACAGCTTGCAGTTTCTGCTGCCGCGTACCTTTCGCGGCCTTCTCCGACTCCACCAATTTGCGAAAGGTCACCGCCATATCCGTCTGCCAGTTCACCCCGGTCTCGATCCTCGTCCCGCTGCCGGTATCGATATACCAACTCGGGCCGCCAGCGTCGAGAATGGCCAGCGTCGGCTGCACAACCTCCCCGAAACTTTTGGTTCCGTAAAGTTTCAGCAGGGTAACGATTGCATCGATGGTGCTCGGCACAGCGGCAGCCTTGACATCGCCGTCCGGGATTCCGTGCTCCATGTACCAGGCAATCGCTTTGGGATCGCGAGGTGCTTCCCCTTGTCCCTCAAGCAGCTTCACGTTTTTCTGGTCCGCGCTGTAAACCAGAATCGGAACCTCCCCACCCACGCAGAACGCGCCTACATAAGTTACGGAGAGTGCTAGCAGAGTCGCGGCCCCGGCATCGGCGGCGTTCCCGCCCTGTTCCAGAATCTTGATGCCGGCCGCAGTCGCGGCAGGTCGACCGGAAACAACCACCCCCTGGCTTCCGGCGGCGACACTCGGTCCCCGGCGGCCGACCGGCGTCTTGGCAGCCTGCGGCCAAGCCAAGGTCGCGAGTAAAAGCAGACAAACGGATGACATCGAAATGATCTTGCGCATAAGAGGTCGTCTCCGTAGGCAGACTCGTGTAACTAGCAAACTCATGTGGGGACAGCCGCCCTCGGCTGTCCAGCGGCCCGGAAATATCGGGCCGCAGCCGCTCCTCACTATAGTCCTGTCATCCTGAGCGAGGCCAAAGGGGATCCCACCAGGCAGAAATGGAGATTGGCGCACTCATGTTTCCTGCTCACGCACCACGAAGGAGGCTGTCCCGGTTTCGAGGTGCCCGCGAGGACGGGCCAGTCGCGTCCACTACCGTTTTACCGATCTGAATCATGAAGGCGTCATCATCACGAAGGTGTCATCCTGAGCGCAGCCGTTCTTCATGCGGAGCGAAGAGCCTGCCCTGAGCGAAGTCGAAGGGATCTCCTGCGCCTCAACGCTGTCCTTGGAGCTGGTTCACCCTTCATGTTTCTTGCCCACACCACCACGAAAGAGAGAGCGCCCGCGCGTATCTTCCCTAAGTCTATGTAATCGGCACTCGCCTCCTACGACTGCCAGCCTCGAGCGCCGATTTTCAACGCCTTCCCTTCGCCCCCACGTTTTTCGTGCCGATATTTCGGCACCCGTCCAACTCCATCCCCCTCAGCCGCTTGCCGCCAAGCAACTATAGCTTTAAGGTGGTTTTCCGAGTTTTCCGAAATTTCCACAATGTTCCGGTTGGAAACGACGTTATGTTCCGACTGGAACATTCAGCGCAATGTTCCAGCGGGACATTAAACCGCTCTCACCACCGGTGACTCCCGCCAGAAAACTTTGGGCTGATCCCTCAAGTGTTCCGACGCCCCGCCGATGAAGCCTGAGGTGAAGTAACGCTCCAAACCGAGTAAAGACTCGCACTTCGCCTCGGAGGCTCAACAACAATGTCCCGCCTGTCATCAGCGTCACCGCAGCGTCGCGTCTTCCTATTTCTAACCCTGGCGATTTTCTTCTCGCTTCTTTCTCTCGACCTTCCCGCCGCAGTCCTCGCGAAAAAAGCCCAGCCCGCGGCCGATCCCACGAATCCTCCGCCCACCCAACCTCCGTTCATCCAGGTAAAGGACCGCATCACCTCCTACATTGATGACGATCAACGAGTCACGCTGCGCGGCAACGTCCATCCCTTGGCTCAGGCCCAATACGACGCCGGCGCAGTCGCGCCCGACTTCCCCATGGAGCACATGCTTCTCACGCTGCTGCCAGACTCGACGCAGCAGGACATCCTGAATCAGCTTGTCGAAGCGCAAAACAACCCCGAGTCTCCTTACTACCATCAGTGGCTCACACCCGAGCAGTACGGCGAGCGCTTCGGCGTCTCCGATTCCGACGCGGCCCAGGTCGTTGCCTGGCTACAGGAGCAGGGCATGCAAGTGGAAGAGTTCACGGCCGGCCGCCGCTCCATCATCTTCACCGGCACCGCCGCGCAGGTACAGGCCACGTTCCACACTCCGATTCACATATATAAGATTGGCGACGAAGTCCATCACGCCAACGTGAACGATCCTGAAATCCCCGCGGCTCTGGTTCAGGTCGTGGGAGGCGTGGTCTCGCTGCACGACTTTCACAGCGAACCAATGCACGGCATGGTCCGCAAGCCAGCCCCTGACCTCAGCAGCGGCGGCGCCTACTACCTTGCTCCTGCAGACTTCGCCACCATCTACGATCTGAATCCGCTGTATCAGCAATCGATCAACGGCAACGGCCAGTCCATAGCCATCGTTGCCCGTTCCAACATCAACATCGCCGACGTGCGCCAGTTCAGAACATTCTTCGGCCTGCCCGCCAACGACCCGCAGATCGTCGTCAACGGAACCGACCCGGGCATCTGGAGTGCAAATGAAGAAACCGAAGCCGATCTCGACGTGGAGTGGTCCGGCGCCGTGGCCAAGAACGCGACCATCAAATTCGTCGTGTCGAAGTCTACAAATTCAAGCGATGGTGTGGATTTGTCAGCGCAATACATCGTGAACCGAAACCTCGCGCCCGTGATGAGCACCAGCTTCGGCCTGTGTGAGGCGGCGCTCGGTTCTTCGGGAAACAGTTTTCTAAACAGCCTGTGGCAGCAAGCCGCGGCAGAGGGCATCACCGTATTCGTTTCCTCAGGAGACAGCGGCGCGGCCGGCTGCGATTCCGCTTCGGCATCAACCGCCACGCACGGACGCGCCGTCAACGGCCTATGCTCCACGCCTTACAGCGTTTGTGTCGGAGGCACCGAGTTCAATGACTTATCGAACCCGACGCTCTATTGGTCGCCCTCGAACACTTCTGGCACGCAGGAATCAGCGCTCAGCTACATCCCCGAAGTGGTCTGGAACGCAAGCGGTCCCGGCTACGGACTGTGGGCAAGCGGCGGCGGCGCGAGTATCGTCTATGCCAAACCTTCCTGGCAAGCCGGCACCGGCGTTCCGGCGGATGGGAAGCGCGACGTCCCAGACGTGGCGCTCAGTTCCGCGGGTCACGACGGCTACCTCATTTTCCAGAACGGCGAGCTCTATGTGGTCGGCGGCACCTCGGCGGCGGCGCCGTCATTTGCCGGCGTGATGGCGTTGGTGGTCGAGAACACAACTGCGCGGCAGGGCAACGCCAACGTTGTGTTTTATTCTCTGGCCAGCAAGCAGAGGGCAGGCGGAGCATCCGTTTTTCACGCCATCACCATTGGCAACAACAGCGTGCCGGGACAGGCTGGCTTCAACGCTACCGCGGGATACGATCAGGCCACCGGACTCGGCTCGATCGATGGCTCAGTTCTGGTCGATCACTGGGCCGGCGCTACAACTCCGCCCTCATTTCACGCGGCGGTTTCTGCGAATTCGCTTTCCGTTACCGGCGGGTCGAGCAACAGCGTCACGCTGAACGTCACGGTCAGCGGAGGCTTCAACGCCGCTGTGGCCTTCTCGATAACCGGATTGCCCAGTGGAGTCTCTGGCGCCTTCACGCCTTCCAAGCTGTCTGCTCCGGGATCAGGCAGCAGCATCCTCAAGCTCGCAGCGACGACTACCGCGAAGGCTGGCACTTA
>DATHOK010000044.1:0-7381 GCA_035484995.1 Verrucomicrobiia bacterium
TCTGCGCTGCGAGACTGGGCGCTTTCAGGAAATGATGCAGGTGGAACTGGTGAACGAAGGGCCGGTGACGATTCTTTTGGATTCGGCAAAGACGTTTTAGGAATATCCGCACGAGGATATGAGAAAGATCTTCTTCAACTCCCGGGGCTTGCGTGCCGGCTGGCGCCTGGTTATTTTTGTCGGCATCTTCGTCGGGCTCGGGTTCCTGTCGGACTGGATCATTACCAAAATCTTCCATCCCAAAGAGCGTTCGTTTCTTGATCCCGTAGGAACTATCTTCGGCGAGCTGGAGTCGCTCATCCAGGTGCTGATCGCGACCTGGATTATGGCCCGCATCGAGCGCCGCCGCTTCCTCGATTACGGCATTCCGGGGCGCAACGCCTTCGGAAGTAACTTCTGGGTTGGGATTGCCTGGGGCGCGGCTTCCACTTCTCTGCTGGTAGGCTTGATTGCGGCCTTCGGCGGCTATCGCATCCTAGGGCTCGTCCTCCATGGAAGGGCGTTCTGGTATTTCGCAGGTGTCTGGATCGTTGCCAACCTGCTTATTGGATTTGCCGAGGAGCTCCAGTTCCGCGCCTATCTTCTCGCCACGCTCGCTGATGGTATCGGATTCTGGGCAGCCGCTATTCTGCTTTCCATCGGCTTTGGGGCGCTGCACTACTTCCTGAAGCCGCACGAGCGCTGGGAGGACTTCGCTTCCACAGGCCTGCTCGGGCTGTTCATGTGCTTCACACTGCGTCGCACTGGCTCACTGGCGTTTGCCATCGGTTTCCACGCGGCCTTCGATCTGGCGAACCTCTTCGTGTGGTCGGGACAAAACGCCGGCGAGTATGCCGTCGGCCATCTTCTTGAGACCCGCTGGCAAGGGCCACAATGGCTGACTGGTGGCCTACTCGGCCCCGAAGCCAGCTGGATGGTATTTGCAGTGATCGTGCTGATGTTTGGAATCTTTGATCGCTGTTATCGGCAGAAGAAGTTTCCAGTCTGAATCCACCTCTGGCGGCGGCCACTTTTCTCAACGTACAATCGACCGGGAGGTGAGTCTATGCGCAAGGGCAAGGCGATTGCGATCCTGATCGTGATGTTTGCAATTACTGCCGCGGCCGGGTCGAAGATCGAGGGCACAACCACGCTGAAGGATTTTCAACCCTTCGGAACCATCGACAAGAAGACCCACAAGCATCAGCAGTACGATCTTTCTTTTGCTGCCATGGGCAAGCTGTACACCTGCCGATCGGTCGAGAAAGAGTCCCTGAAAGCCACCGATTTCGTCGTGGGCAGCGACGTCCAATACCAGATCAACGGCGACAAGGGTAAAGTGAAAAACGCAAGCGGCAAAGAAGTAGAATGCACGGTCATGCGGGTCGCCGAAGTACCAGCAGCAACGCCGCCGGCCGCCGCCGCACCTCCTGCCTCGCCGCAGTGAGGTAAAAGCGCGAGCAAGTCCAGGATCGCCCGGCGCGCGCTTCCCGCGCTTCTTACGTCGCGGTCGTCTCCAGAAGGGGATCGGCGGGTTCCTGCGCCAGATCGGCCAACTCCAATTGAAGGTTGCCAGGATTGGTGGCGTAGGCTAGTCCAGTGTCGAGATCGAGGACGCCTTCGCGGGTCAGTCGCTCGATCTCGCCATCGAAGTGCTGCATGCCGTCCTGACCGCCGACGCGCATTGCATCCAGCAGGGTCTTGCCATCGCCTTCACCTTTTTCCACATACTCGCGGGTGCGCAGAGTGGACTTCAATATTTCAATGGCAGCCACGCGCCCACTACCATCCTTACGAGGGATGAGTCTCTGGGAAATGATATAGCGAAAACTTTTGGCTAGGCGATTTCGCAGGGTGTGCTGTTCGGCCATGGGAAAAACCCCCACGATTCTCTCCACCGTCTTCGAGGCGTCGATGGTGTGCAGCGTGGATAGGACCAGGTGACCGGTTTCCGCCGCTTCCATGGCGATCTCGATGGTTTCGCGGTCTCGCATCTCACCCACAAGAATCACTTTCGGAGCCTGGCGCAGCGCGGCTCTCAAGGCGAGCGCAAAGCTTGGCGTATCGGCGTGCAATTCACGCTGATGTACGATGCAGTTCTTGTGGGGATGCAGGAACTCGATTGGATCTTCGATGGTGAGCACGTGATAGAACTGCTCTTTGTTGATTTTGTCGATGATCGCGGCCAGAGTAGACGATTTGCCGGAGCCTGTGGGGCCGGTCACGAGCACGATTCCGTTGCGCAAGCCCACAATCTTGCCCAACTCAGCAGGCAGGTTTAGAGATTCGAAGTCCGGAACCTTGCCCGGGATAACCCGCATCACTACGGCACAGGTACCGCGCTGCATGAAGATGTTGACCCGAAAGCGATTGGAGCCCGGCAAACTGTAAGACACGTCGCACGACCCAAGTTTCTTCAGGTTCTCTCTGGCATCTTCGTTGTTGCCGATGAGGTCAGAGGCGATGCGCCGCGTATCTTCCCCGGTTAGGGCGCGCGTGGCTCCGGCGGGGGTGAGTTTTCCGTTGATTTCTACGAGCGGTGGTTTGCCCGGTGAGAAAAAGAGGTCGCTAATCTTCGGCGAGGTTCTCAGCATTGCCGCCAGCAAGGTCGGAGTCGAGATGGGCGCGGCAGCCGGGGCTGCGGCGGCAGCTGTCCGCGGCGCGGAAGGTGCATTCGCTGCGGGATTGGTCGGAGAAGACATAGACCCGGGCAGCTCCAGAAAGTTCTTGCGCTTTGTTGACGCCGCCAAGAACCCGGCGAACACGGACGGAACTGAGTCGACCTTACGCTTGAATGGTACTCATGCCACCCAGGTACGACTGTTCAAAAGTGCTCGCTTCTCCGGCGGTTATTAGGGATTTCTTATTCCACACAAGGGTTTCTATGCGTGGGCGGCGAGGATCGCATCAGTCACGCGGGCGGCTTCCACGGCCGCTTTTACGTCATGGGTCCGCAAGATGTGTGCACCTTTGAGAATCAGAATGGTGTGCGCGGCTAGATTTCCGTAAAGGCGCTCTGTAATGGGAGCGTCCTTTCCATCCTTCGCCAGAGCGCGGCCAAGGAACGACTTTCTCGAGGTCCCCGCCACCAGGGGAAAACCCAGGGACTGGAAATCCTGGAAGCGCGCGAGCAGCGGATAGTTCTGCTCAAAGTTTTTTCCGAAGCCAAAGCCGGGATCAAGCGCGATCCTCTCGCGGCGCACGCCGGCTAGCACCGCCGCTTCCGCCCATTCTCTGAGTTCGCGTTTGATCAGCAGGAAAATATCGCCGGGCGGCGGCAGGGTGCGCCATTCTTCGGGACGTCCGCGCGTATGCATCAGAACAGCGCCGCACTTTATTTCAGCTAGTGTCCTGGCCATCTGCGCGTCCCAGCGCATCCCGCTGATATCGTTGACGATCTCGGCTCCGGCTCCGGCCGCGGCGCGGGCCACGCTAGCTTTGTAAGTGTCGACGGAGATTACTGCATCGGGACGATGTTTCTTCAGCACGGCAACCACGGGCAACACGCGCTTCAACTCTTCTTCGGCGTTCACGGCGACTTTAGCACCGGGTCGGGTCGATTCCCCGCCGATATCAATGATGTCGGCGCCTTCGTCGAGCAATTGCATGGCGTGCGCCGTAGCCTTTTCGGCATCGAGATAAAGGCCGCCGTCAGAAAAAGAATCAGGAGTCACGTTGACGATGCCCATAATCAGCGTGCGTTTGCCCAGTTCCAGGGTTCGCGTCCCGAGGCTCCATTGAAAAACGGCTCTCATGCGGCAGATTCTAAATGAAAGGAGAAAGCAGAGGAGCGCAAGCGATGCGCTATCGGCGCCGGACGGCCGCATCCCGTCTGCCCATGGTGCGAAGCGCGCCGGGGCCGGTGCCGGTCGGCGGCTTGCGCGTTCCGTCGAGCAAGTCCTTGAGCACGATTGCATTGTTGCGCGTCTCGTTCTTCGAGGCATAGAGGAGCGTCAGGCGCTTCCTCTTATGGGCCAGAGAGTAAAGCTTCTGCAAATCCTTCTCGGCTTCGGGACGGGTTAATTCCTTCAGGTAACGCTTGCGAAAGACCGCCCATTGTTCCGGTTGGGCATGAAACCACTTTCGCAGCTCGTCCGAGGGAGCCAGATCGCGCAGCCATTCATGCATCGCGATTTCTGCTTTTGAAATGCCACGAGGCCACAGCCGGTCGACGAGAACGCGCGCTCCATCCGAGCGCGACACCGATTCATACACTCGCTTCACCGCAACTGGCATGGCTTTGCAGCTTCCCCTATTATTGTAAGTCGAGTGCGATTGCTGCGCTGTGGGAAACTGGCCATAAATGTCAGCAGTGCCTGATCGTGACAAGGATGCGAATGATGAAAGTGGCTGACCGGCAGCGGCAGAGGCGCGCGACGGATCACGGGCGCTGGATTGCACCGGCGTTGGCCGCGCTGCTTGCCCTCGCTGCGCTTGCGGGTTGCGATATGGAGCGCCGCAAATCAGATGCCGACCTGGGCCTCAACCCCCAGCAAGCCGCGGGACGCAAGATCTATGACAACTACTGCGACCGCTGTCACCGGCCCGATTCCACGAAGGGGAAAAAGGGACCGGGGTTGAAGGGCATTTTCCAGCATCAATATCTCCCGCAGACGGGCCTGCCCGCGAATGACGATCGCGTCACAGATATTATCCGCAACGGCCGCCCTGACATGCCGGGCTATGTTCAGGTGTTGAGCGCGCAAGACATGCAGGACCTGCTGGCCTACTTGCATACGCTGTAACGCGGAGCAATATGAGAGTTCATCTTAGGTTCCTCCTGATCGCTCTGATGCTTCACGCTAGCCATTCATTCATGGCGGCGGATGATGCCAAAGGCTGGTTCGAAGGAGACTGCGGCGGCACCACATTTCAAATAGAGAAATTCGCCAGTGCGTCCCCAGTACAAAATCTCGTCCTGCGTTTGACCTCTCAGCTCGCCGCCCCTCTATTTGAGGGCGCTGGCTGGCTGGACGTTCAGGCCAAGCGTTGTTCTGGTGTTGGTAAATGCGAGGATGCTACTCAGGCAAAGATCTGGCTGAACGAAACGAAAGGAAGATCCAAGCGCATCTCGGGGAAATATACCGTCGATTTCGGCAGCCAGCACTTTGAGGGACGGTTTCGAGTCAAATATCGGCGAAAGAATCCTCCTGCTATTTGTGAGTGAGAGTGCTGGGTCAATTTGTGATGGGCCATTACATTGTTTTCCGTGGGATAATCTCCGGGTGAAAATTGCCGCGCCATTGGAACTTTTTCGCAAGCTGCCTTCCGTCGACGACGTGATGCGCGTTTCTGCAGTTCGCACGCTCGCGGCGAGTTACGGCCATGATTCCACGGTAGACGCAGCGCGCGCCGTGCTGTACCGGTTGCGGCAGGAGATTACATCGGGACTGCTCGACGCCGATGCGCTCGAGCTTGCGCTTTCTGGTCTGGCGGGGGCGGTAGAAAACGAACTTCGCCAGGCCCTGCGTTATTCTCTGCGGCCGGTCATCAATGCTACCGGCGTGATCCTCCACACCAACCTGGGCCGCGCCCCGCTGAGCGATGCCGCTATCGAGCATATTCGCGAAACGGCCGCTGGTTATTCCAATTTGGAGTTTGACCTTGGCGCCGGCGGGCGTGGCAAGCGGGATGTGCACGTGGACCGCTTGTTTCGCAAGCTGCTGAACGACGAAGGCAGAGCCGCCGAGCTTGGCTCGGCTGGACGGGCAAGAGCGCCCGTCCCCACACAAGCTGTCTCCACTCGAGCAGATGTCTCGACCATCGTCGTCAACAACAACGCGGCTGCCGTGCTGCTCGCGCTAAACACCGTGGCGGATCGCGGAGAAGTCATCGTCTCGCGCGGGGAGCTGGTCGAGATCGGCGGATCCTTTCGGATTCCCGACGTGATGGCCAAGTCGGGTGCAATCCTGCGCGAGGTAGGCACAACCAACCGCACGCGCACCGCCGACTACGAATGCGCCATCACGGAAAGGACGCGGCTGCTGTTGAGAGTGCATCGTTCGAACTTCGAGATCTCCGGCTTCACAGAGCAGGCTTCTACAGCGGAGCTAGTGACGTTGGCACGCAAGCGCGGCATTCCGCTGATGGAAGACCTAGGCAGCGGCGCGCTATTTGATCTGCGGTCGATCGGCATCGGCGGCGAACCGGGCGTTCTCGACAGCCTGCGCAGCGGCGTCGACGTCGTTACTTATAGCGGCGACAAGCTGCTCGGCGGCCCGCAGGCGGGATTGATCAGCGGGAGTTCGGAGTTGGTCGCGCGCATGCGGTCGAATTCGCTGTTCCGCGCGTTGCGCGCGGACAAGCTGATCTACGCCGCGCTGGAATCCACTCTTCTCGCATATGTCCGGCGCAATCATGATGCCATTCCCACCCTGCGCATGATGAGGCTTTCAAAAGGCGACATAAGTTTGCGAGCTGAAGCGCTCGCAGCGCGAATCGGAGTTCCAGCGTTGAAAGTTGAAATTGTGGACGGCGAATCGATCCTCGGCGGGGGTGCAGCACCGTCCTCGGTCCTGCCCACACGATTACTGGCGGTCACTTGCGAAGGGCTGAGTGCCGACGAAATCGCCTCGCACCTCCGCGGTGCAGAGCCTCCGATTATCGCCCGAGTCGAAGAAGGCCGTGTGCTGCTGGACTTGCGGACTGTGTTTCCGGAGCAGGATGCCGCCGTGGCGACGGCTCTCCATCGCATCGTTGCATGATCGTCTCGCATCGAAACAGCATTGACTCTCCTCTACACTGTTGGACATTCGACCCGCTCTCTCGACGATTTGATCGAGACGCTACAGGCTCACGGGATTGAAACGCTGGTGGATATCCGCGCCTTTCCCATGTCGCGGAGGCTGCCGCAATTTAATCGAGAATCTCTCGAAAAGAGTTTGCCTGTGGCCGGAATTAACTACGTCTGGATGAAAACGCTTGGCGGCTATCGCAAGAAAAGCCTCGAAGACTCCCCGAACATCGGGCTTCGAAACGCGAGCTTCCGCAATTACGCCGACTACATGCTGACCACGGAATTCGAAAACGCTATGGCGGACCTAGTCGCTCTGGCGAAGGGTTCCCGAACCGCTTACATGTGTGCCGAGCGCGTATACTTCCGCTGCCATCGCATGCTGGTATCTGACTGGCTCCTCGGGCACGGACATGAAGTGCAGCACATTGACGAAACCGGCCCGGCGAAGGCGCATCGACTGACTGCGGAAGCGCGGATGATCGATGGCAAACTGATTTACCGTGGCGACCGGCTGCTGTAAGGATCAGTAAAGTTATGATCGTGGGCACAGGCATTGATATTGCGGAGGTTCCGCGCATCCGGCACTCGATCGAGCGTTTTGGCGATCGCTTTCTGCACCGGATATATACGGCGGGGGAAATCCGATACTGCGACTCGAAGGCGAAT
>DATHOK010000045.1:0-17005 GCA_035484995.1 Verrucomicrobiia bacterium
TGATTCGATTGGAGCCCGAGCAGACTAAGACCGATGAAGCCCGCATCCTGCCTCTGCCGAGTGTTCTGGTCAACATGCTTGCTGCGATTGAGCCAAAGACGGGGAAGGTGTTTGACGGTACGAATCTCCGCAAGGAATGGATGACCGCTTGTGCCGCGTGTGGCCTAGGCACTAAAATCGAAGTCGAAGGCAAGCCGTATGACCCGCGGTACGTCGGGCTAACGTTGCACGACCTGCGACGTTCTGCCGTTCGGAATCTGGTGCGGGCGGGGAATACTGAAACTGTTGCAATGAAAATCAGCGGACACAAAACGCGCAGTGTATTCGACCGATACAACATCACAAGCACCGCGGATGTCACCAACGCGATGCAGCGTGTCGAGTCCGCAACGTTGACGACAGGTAAGACCCTCGACGGTGAAAAAATGGTGAAAAAGCCTTCACGCAGTACCCGTAAGTCATTGATGGCGCTATCGTCTAGGGGTTAGGACGGAAGATTCTCAATCTTCAAACCCGGGTTCGATTCCCGGTAGCGCTACCAAGTCTCTTGTGCTATCAGCTGCTATGGAGACACCCTGACCCGAAGCCCTGAGGATTGTGGAGTACCAACGGAGCTTTTATCGGCTCGCGCTCCAGGAGATCGTTGTATGCCGGACGCCTCGTAAACTTGCGACGATGGAGCCCGACTTTACTGAGCAAGTATTTGACGCAAGCACACGCAGAAAATGGCTGCCGTTGTACGTCGGCTGTTGCAGCTATAAGTACCGCCAGCACGTGGCGATAGTCACCGCGCAACAGGATGAAAAAGGTTCTGTCATCTCACAAGCTCTTCTCATTCAGAGCCGTCTGGAGTTCTTGCGTGCCAATTGGACGAAGATCGGCAGCCCATAGTTCCAGCCCAAGGCGAGAGGCCGCCCCTCGGGCTTAACTGGCACATCATTTATAGACATTGAAATCTATAGACATTGAATCGGGCGATTTGTTGCTCATTGGGAATCGTGCCGATTAATGGTCAATGAGTGTAATGATTCCATAACAATGTCGGGATGTTACGCCTGAAATCCTGGGAGTGTAGTGACCCATGACTTTGTCGAGCATTCAAGAATCCCTTTCCCAGATTGTCCTTGCTAGATAGAGTTCTAATGGTAAAACCCTAGCCTTTATCGCTACTCCCAATGCTGGAGGTCCGTATGACGTCGCTGAAGAGAACGGCCCGCATCGCTGGCCTGTGGTATCTGGGCTTCACGTTGGGGCCATTCTACCTGCTATATGTCCCTTCGCAGACAATCGTGCACAACGACGGTGTCGCCACCGGAGCCCGGATACTGGGACACGAGACGCTTTACCGTTGGGGCATGCTTGCCGAGACGCTTGGTGCGGTCATATTCATCGGCCTAAGCTTGGCGCTCTACCGGCTCTTCGAGGATGTGGACCGCCGCCGCGCGCGACAACTTGTGGCTCTTGTGTTGGTTTCGTCTGCCCTTGGCCTGACGAGCGTGGTGTTCAGTGCAGCCGCACTCCTCATTTTTCGCGGAGGCGATGCCTTCGCGGGCTTTGACAGCCAGACTCGCGTGGCGCTCGGCATGCTGCTGATCCGGATGCATGGGCAGGCGAATGGCATCAACCAGATGTTCTGGGGATTGTGGCTTTTGCCTTTTGGATGGCTGGTCGTGAGGTCGCGCTTCTTGCCGCGCTGGCTCGGGTACTGGCTCTTGCTTGACGGCATTGCATGGGTTGTCCTGAGTACGATCTGGTTCCTCGCTCCGAATCACACGGACGCTCTGTTCCGCTATTTCCAGCCGGTGTTTATGGCCGAACTTGCCGCCATGCTCTGGCTGCTGATTATGGGTGCGAAGGAACCGTCGCTCGCTGCTCCCGCAAACAAGTAGTCTCCTGATCTCAGCGGGTTTCAGAATTGGAATAACTGACGTAACGAGGCGATTACACTCAAGGCCCCCGCCCAGGTCTTTGCCTTGGACAAAAGATCAATGAGTGAAATGAGGATTTTTCACCAACTACGAGCAGATCGCGACGTTGGGAAATTATCTGATATACAATCCTCAGCCTCTATAGCGGGGTAGGAGGTCGCGAGATGTCTATGAACGTTTTACGGTCTTGCGGTGGATGTCGCAGAATAGACGGATGGTCCCTTAACTTCCGCTTGTTCCTTTTTGTCGCGGCCCTCATTGTCGTTCCTCCCGTCCATGCGTCCCGAGCCGAGAATGGCAATACGTTCGATGGTCCAGGTGGAGCGATCTATTACGAGGTCATCGGCAGCGGTAATGCGGTTCCCTTGGTGCTGGTGAACGGAGGGCCTGGTCTTGACCATATGTATCTGCATACCTCGACCGCGTGGGACGTGCTCGCTCAGGATCGCCGCGTCATTTTTTACGATCAGCGCGGAAACGGTCGCTCTTCTCCCCTCAAGGAAGGGCAATCGTGCACCCTCGCCGACCAGATTGACGACCTGGACGCGCTTCGAGCTCATCTTGGTCTCGAAAAGATGATCCTTCTCGGGAGTTCATGGGGTGGATATCTGAGTATGGCGTATGCCGCCCGCCACACCAAACGCGTCGCGGGCCTCATCCTCGTGGATTCTGCGGGGCCAAAGTGGGATGAAAAATCGGATCTTGACGACAAGGTCTACCCGGACGTCGTCGAGCGGGAAAAAAGCCTTGAGTTCGCCATGGAATTCCATGACGAGGCTGCCAGGGATCAGTATAACCGTGAGGATTTCTCTACGCTTTTCTATTCGCCGGAAAAGCGCGATGCTTTCCTGGCTCTCATGCCTATAAAATTCAACTGGGAAGTAAATGAGGCCGTGTCGCACGACCTGGTTCGCTTCGATTTAACACCGGAGCTTCCTAAATTTCATTTTCCCACTCTAGTCATCACCGGACGCTTCGACATGAATGTGGCGCCTGTCTTCGCCTATCAACTCTACCGCGCCATTCCAGGTGCACAGTTCGCCGTCTTCGAGAAGAGTGGACACCTTCCGTTTACCGAAGAGCCTGATGCCTTCGCCAACAGGGTCGGGAGTTTTCTCGCCATGATACCTTCGGCCGCCGCTCATTAGAAGGCCCGGAAAATCTATCCGAGACGGTTCAATGCTTTATAAACGAGCAAACTCGAAGACGAGTGTTGTAACCAGGCGTTTACTCATCGAGTCTTTTCTTGCTTTTTCCGGGGACTGCCATGTCGAATTTCTCTAAGTACCTTGGCCGCGGAGTCGTCATTTTGGCGTTAATAGGAGGTGCGAATGCGAAGGATCACCCCCATGTGGCCGACGCAGATCGTGAGTATGAGGCAGTGTTTTCTCATGGAGAGAATCCATGTGCCAAACAATCGACCACCGTTGGCTTTGAGCAATGCTTTGGTGAAGAAGTGGAGTTCACCGAGAATCACTTGAATGCCTTCTTGGATGCAGTTCGTGCGATTGTGGCAGATGAGCGTGGTGCCTGCGTGGGCATCAAACCTGCCTGTGGGGTGAGGCAATTGGACCTGCTGAATAATGCTGACCGGGCGTGGCGGGAATACAAGAAAAATCTTTGCGAACTAGAGTTTGCCGAGTTCGATGGTGGGTCTGGAGCGGGTTCGGC
The DNA here is from genome assembly GCA_035484995.1 of Verrucomicrobiia bacterium. Classification (GTDB taxonomy): domain Bacteria; phylum Acidobacteriota; class Terriglobia; order Terriglobales; family Acidobacteriaceae; genus Sulfotelmatobacter. The sequence goes on from DATHOK010000045.1 coordinate 3,600, forward strand.
GGAGAGCGAGTGTGAGTATCAGGCCGACCGGCAATATGTGAGGCAGGTGGCGGATGTGATCTTGCTAAAGACTCTGGCGAAATGACTTCCAAAATGGTGCTGAAATCATCAGCAGGAGTCCCGCAACCCAAACCGCGTGCCCCAAGCCAGGACAGTCCGCATCCTGCAAACACAGGATGACAAGAGAGGCCCACGTGAGCAAAATACAAAACAAAATTAGTGCGGCAAGAACTCGCTGCGTTCTTCCAGCGCGATCAAAAATGCGCAGGATTATGTAGGCAAGGGCAAGAGGGTTGACAACACCTCCGAAGCCACCTAGCCGATACCCCACATTCAGCCAAGGAATCGTGTTGGGTCCTAGATCGACAACCCAGAGGAAGAGGGCAGCATAGGCGCATCGCCATCCAGAGATCGACTTCGATCCGACCGTATCTTTGAAAACGGGCAGGAAGAAGCTGAGCACGTAAAAGGCAAGGCCTGTGAAGAAGATGACGTTCTGCCGCCTTGATTTCCCCGAAACATGGTCTCCCGAGGACGGCATCATATAGGCTACGGTTTATGTTAACGCATAGTTGACTTAAACAGGCGATTACGCTCATTGAGAACTGGGTAGCCGCCCCGGCCATGGTCAATGAGTGTAGTGGGGATTTATCGCCAGTTATTCACCTCGGCAATGTATCGCTCAGTCCGACCCCTAAAGATACGGCTTCAGCTCCGCGTAGTGAGACCGCGTCGGGGAGCGTAGATCAATGTCAACCGTGTAATCGACAACGATTCCTTCAAATGCAACATTGAACGGATCAAAGGCAAAGACGTCGACGCTGACCTCTTGCCCGGCTGCGAAATCGGGAAGAGAGACTGTTACGTGCTGGACGTTGTCAGCGCCAACAGAACTGCCTTTGCGGTGGATCTTGAACGTAAGCTGGTTAAGTCCAGTTTCGCTGCGTTTACGTACCGCGCAAGTCACTCGGTTGTAGCGTGGTAGAAAATCCTTCTCCTTGCCGGGAGGGCGGACAAGTTTCTTTTCAAAGGACAAAAGGCGCACGTCGAAGGCTCTCCGTTGCTCGATAATCTCGTGCACTTTTTCCAGGTTCTTGATCTTCTTGTATCCGGAGTAAACCGAACTGTTAAACAGCTCAGATGGGGACTGTTCGATCCAATTGACGAATGAGCGGCCGTACGGTTCGGCTACTCCCATTTCCCAGTTATGCCAGTAAACGGCATTGTCCGTTCCAGAGCTTTTTAAGCAGTAACACCCCTCGGTGGTACCGTCGTAGCCAATCACAAAGAAATGGCTTCGGATTTCGACAGGTAGTCTCTCTGTCCACCGGTCAATCTCACCTTGCGGATCAACCAAGAAGAGAATCAGTCCTCCAGCAAAAAATTTGCCCGGGCCAATCTCGCTCAGGTAATCCAAATATGAGCTGGGACAATGCACCGACCGTTGTGAAAACCATTTCGTAGCCAGCAGGCGATCGACTCGCCCGTAGCCGTGATGGTAACCACCCGGATGAGCGGCCAATTCACTGGAGAACTTGGGAAACGAATCACTCATAGCGCTTCAGAGTGCGTGTCTACATCATAACTGTTGTAAACAGGCGATTACACTCGTTGAGAACTGGGTGGCCGCGCTGGCCCGGGTCAATGAGTGTAATGGCGATTTTCGCCAACTAACGCACGGTCCGGGTCGCCGAAAAACGTTCGTCATTCTTGTATCGTGGGCGGCCGGGTCCAGCTCAGGGCAGGCTGTCGAAAAACATATAGATCGCAGCAATGCGACCGTTCCGGGCAACGACAAAATCGGTTCCCGCATAAGCTGGAGGTTTGCCGGGAGTGCCAGAGACCCATCGAACTCGTCCGGCATCACTTAATTCCTCGGGAGGGGAGAGATGTTGGTATTTGAAATCTGGATGTGTTGCTTTTATCACACCAGCAATACGATCAATCTCGTCACGACCTCGGTAGATGCCTCCATTGGGATCGTAGAACACACCATCTTCATTCCAGATGTCGTCGCTGGCGGCGCGCCGGTGCACGGGGTCATTTTCGCCAAATACGTCGCTCAGATTACGAAGCAGCAAGGTCGATATGCTGTAGCACATGTCTTGTCTCCTCTCGTCATCAGATCCGGAGGAAAGGAATAGATCCGGAGGAAAGGAATTGGCCACGTTTCTAGATGCATGTATCGAGGGAAAGTTGCAGCAGGACGCGGTGTGCTGATTGGTCAAATTATTGACTGTCGCAATCGGGTATTTACACGAGCTTGCGCCGTTTGCTCACCAATCCGGGTCAATGAGTGTAATGGCGATGTTATGAGCGGAACACTGGAATTCGACTATTCTGTTTTCGTTGTGCCATAGTCGATTGACGGCAACGCCTCACCCCGAATCTGCCGGATAAAAGCCGTAACCTCTGAATTCAGTAGATCGGACCGGTCAGCCTGTATGTAGTGGCCACTGCCCTTTGCGACGATTCTCCGGCTGCGTGTCGACAGGCCTTTGAGGTCTTCCTGCATCTGGTTCCAGATTTCATCTACCTTTGAAGGTGGCTCACTGTCAGAGGGATGATTATCCTGCGAAAAGATCAGGATCGGGAGATCGCCGAACGGGCCGGTATGGATTGTCTCCTTGCCGGATTGGGGAAAATCCTCATCCTCGCGCTCCAGCGCGGTGTACAGCCCAGCACGGCACTGATCTTCCGATAGCATTTTCCCGGCTGAGATTTCGAATCCTTCTCCTATATTGCAGTCCCCCGTTATACGCGGTATGCCGAGGACGTATAACCACTTCGTTTGCAGAAGCTCAAGCTTGGCCTTGAGAAGCACTAACTTGGTCCGGCCAGGAAAGCGGTCTTCCTGCAGGGGCGTGGAGCCATCCACAAATATCAGGCCGGACAGATTCTGTGGATATCGGGCAGCGTAATCACGGATATATAGGCCCGCAATCGAGTGTCCCATCAAGACGATCGGCCCTTTGATTCCTGCGTGGGTCAAAAGCGTGTGCAATTGATCCGTAATCCGGTGGGCGTCACGCGGGCGGGGCTGTAGATCGCTCCAGCCAAATCCGGCGCGATCGTAAGAGCAGACTCGTGTTGTTTTCGATAGCGTGGGTTGCACGTTGGCCCAAATGAGCGAATCGTTCCCCAGGCCCGCATCAAGAACTATTGTGGGAGAGCCTTCGCCCGTGCAGTACAAATGCATCTTGTAACCGTCAACGGTGTAGAGTCTTCCCTGAGGGGGATAGATTGCGCGGTAGTGGTGAATGGCAAGAGCATTGAATAGGGTACTCGCTGCCGCAGCCAAGAACACGACAATAGCCGCCGAAAGAGCTATCCACTCGCAAATCCGGCGCCACCTTGCGTAAGGCTTGGCGGAAAGCACGCGGATACGGCGAAAGCAAAGCAGGGAAATAAAAAGCGCAAAGACGATAACAAGACCTGGAGCGACGGAAGAGTAGAGATCCACGAGGCACCTCTGCCGCGAAATCGGCGCGCTGAATGCGAGTATAGCGCCCGTTTACGCTAACAGGCGTTTGCACTCATTGAGATTTGGCCGCGGCGATTCACTTGATCTTCTTGGCGTGGTATCCCTGTCCATCCGCGGGTGAGTACACTCGTTCCTCAACGACCCGGCCGGTTTTGTCCCTGACAAAAGTCGAACGAGCCATTGGGCTGACGCCGCCTCCGCGGTTGAAAAACGTATCCGCGCTTTCTGGCAATAGTTCCGTCGGTGAGTCTTCCCAGGAGCCCTGGACGTAAAGCTTGTCTCCCTCACGGGTGACCGTGTCAACGAATTGTGATCCCGCCCACGCATACTCGCCGGTGAAGTCGTCAAGGGTTGCGGTGTCGATTTTGGCAACCGGAGGATCGGGCATTACTGCCGCAGACACCGCTAGCAGTGCCATCCATTTTCCCTGCTGTTTTTCAAACGTGTCGACCTGGCGAATGTTGTCGACGAGGGTAATGTCGCCAAAGTGCTCCTTGAATTCATAGAGGTAATCCACCAGCGCGATGTTGCCCACGAACTGGAAGTGAAAGCCCGAAGCCAGTCTTTCGATCTTGTGGCCCGGAATTACGCGGGCCGCCTCCCGACACTCGTCCATAATCTGTTTTCGTGTGGTGGTGGCGTTGCCTTCTATATCGCGAAAGTTCGCGTCGACAAACGTTGCCCACGTCTGCGCGTCACCCGATGCGCAGGCGTTGGCGCGAGCCCGAGCAGCGGAGATGATTTGCTCCTCGGCGGCGACAGTAGAGGGGTCCGTTTGCGGGGAGATAGGCGGGGCGGCTTGTGCCGCCGCGTGGAGCGCCAGGGAGAAAGTCATTGAACAATAGAGCGCATAGTTCAGCTTGCAGAAGTCCATGGTTCTCCTCTCAAAGGAAATGGCGAAGTTTACACTGGTCACAGCGGTTGTAAACAGGCGATTACACTCAAAACTGCAAGGTTAGGGTCTTCACCCTAGGCGAGGGCCAATGAGTGTAGTGGCGATTGAGACAGTTAGCAGTATGTTGGACAGAAAAATCCCGACTTACTAGTTGACCGGGACTAGAGTTAAATTACCCCATCGCAAACGTCTCCTTAAGCCGCCGAGTTTCGGGGCTGGCGTTGAATTTTCCGCCTGTATAGCCATATCCGGGTTTGTGACCACAGAACGGACCGAATGTTAACCGCTCATCAAATTTTGAGATGCCTAGGGGTCCGGAGTGTCCGAATGCACAAGTGAGAGGTCTGGGAACCTTCCATATCTGTTGGGAACCCCTGTAGTCGCGCCAGCATGGAGTCATGAAGCATTGGCGACTCTCCCTCCTGTTGCTCGTCTTCGCGTCCCGGTACGTGGCAGCCACCATTGAAATCACAACCACCAGCGTACCTAACGGCACGGTAAAAACCGGCTATTCTGCGGTTATCCACACCAGCGACGGTTGCACTCCCTATAAGTGGGTGATCGCCTCCGGAGCGCTGCCAGTCGGCATAACCGCGAAGGTGTCCAGCACGACGACTTCGCTGAACCTCTCTGGAACGCCGACCAAGGCAGGGACCTACTCTTTCGTTGTAAAGGTCACCGGGTGCGGCGGACACGTGTCTCAAGTTTCGTATAAGGTCGTCATCCAGAGTACAGCCAATCATGTCGTGGACCTGAGTTGGAAGCGTTCGACCTCGGACAATCTCGGCGGCTACAACGTCTATCGTGGCCCAGACGGGACGACATGGAGGAAGATCAACGTGAGCCTGATTGGTTCGACGCTCTATAGCGATTCCACTGTCGCGAACAACACTACGTACTATTATGCGACGACAGCAGTCAATATCGAAGGAAAAGAAAGCCGCAAGTCGGCCGCGGTCAAAGTGGATGTTCCCTAGCTTTTACGCGAAGCTTCTGTTCAGGGTTTCACTGCGACCGGTTTCACGGGGTCGCCAACTGACGCGATAGAACGAGCGGCCTGCGCGAAACCCTATAACTTTGAATCATCGTAGTCGCAATGTTGCCCACAGCCTGATCACGCGTATTGTTGACGAGGCCGTGCCGTGTTCTATCGCGTCTTTCAAGGATGCGGCTAGTTTTTGGGTAAAGGCTGCGCGTAATAGCCTTGCCGCGTGTGCGCGGTGAGGCCGGGCTTGGCGAGTTTTATTTCGAGCTGGTGGTATTCATCGGGGCGCTCACCTGGAGCTGCATCAAAGGAGATCTCGTAGTAGGGCGCCACATCAGAGATACATTCCTGGAGCAGTGCAGTGAGATCGTTGTTGAGTTCGAGAGCGAGACCACCGCTCTGCAGGGCGAGCACCGGAAGCCCGAGATTCCCAGCGGCGACCTGGTTCGGTTTGCTGACGCCTTTGAGGAAATCTTTGTAGTACGAGGCGCGGAGCACAGACTCGGCGCTGCCGGCGGGATTTACGCTGTAGAGAGTGATGCCCGCCTGGCGCAGCTGAGTGGAGAAGCTGACGACGTCGGAGAAGATGTGTTGCTGCTGGTTGGAAGTTAGCTCCACCCGCGGTCCGGATAGCAGAGGCCAGCCGGGCGAAACCCAGAGAACAATTTTGCGTCCCGGCTGCGGAGCGAGGCTGGCCGTCAGCTGATGCAGCGCGGCGAGCGAATACTGCAGCCGTTCGGCCGCGCCGTAGAAGGCCGCCGAGCGGCCAATGGCGCGGATGGCGATATCTTGCTTATCCAATGCGTCGCTGAGGGCGTTGCCGTCGCTCGAGAGTTCCGCCGCAATCGAGATGCCTTTATCGGTGAAGACAGCGAGAGCGACGGGATATGCGAGATGGCCTCCGTCGGCACGGAGGAATTTGTCTATCTGTATGCGCTCGTAGCCGATGCGCTCGGCGCCGGTGTTGACGGCGTCAATCACCAGGACCACCTTGATGGCAGCCTCGCGACCAGTGAATGCCTGAAATGAGGTGAAGGTCCGCGGGGACTTGTTATCGAGGAGCGTGAAATCCTGATGCTGCAGGTCGGCAACTGGCGGACCGGATTTAGGAGTGACGACGACGTCCAGGTAGATCTTGCTGGCGGCGGTGGGCGGGGGCGCGGCGCTGGGCTCTTGCGCTGAGATCGCAGCGGTGCACAACACCGTCACAAGGATGAAACAGAAGAAGCGGTTGCTGGTGATCATGGGCTGGGCTCCTTAGCAGGGGGTTCTTTACGCATGGGCACCTGCAAAAAGCTGAGCTTCTCAAACTCTACGCCAGTGCTGACACAACGGGCAAGGAACGGGGAGGTTGGCGGTTGAAAGCAGGCGTTTGCGCCCATTGAGATTGGCCGGTCTAGGTTAATGAGTGTAATAGCGATGTTTCGGCAATTAGGAGTCCGGGGCGTTCGGCCTCGCTTCGCATCTCGGTGGCACCTCCGTCCCTTCGCCTCTCCTCAGTTGCGACCGGCAAACGGTGCCTTCACTGCGCCGGTGGGGCACGCGCTTTGCAGATTGCATGTCTGCGGGGCTCGAACCATGAGGACGGCTTGTAGAGTACGAGGCATGTGTTTGGGAACTTCGAAAACTACAACCTGCGGCACATTATCAGCGCTGCGATAGGAAATGCGGAAATAGTGGCGGCGCTGGCGTTTCTTGATCAGTCCGACCGCGATGGCGGGCATGACTCCCAGGTGGCGAGTCACTTCTGTCGAATATTCGAACGACTCGATTTGCGAGTATGGAATCAGTACTTTCGTTCCGGAGTACTCGAACGTGAGCGATTCCTCGGAAGTGGTGTCCAGTCGCCCGACTGCTCCTGCGGGCAATCCAGGAACCGTACCACCCGCGTACATCACCTGGCCGTCGTCTACGGCGAAGACCGGCGCAGCCAAGGCCAAGAGCAAACAGAAAGTCATCAACTTGTTCATGCCATACCTCCTCAGGTTCCGCGTCTCATTCAGTACGGACCGCCGCCGCCTTTCGGCGGTCCTTAATCACTGAACCTTACGCGTGACCGTCATTCCTCTGCGGAACAGTGTTGATAACGCATGGCGCAGTCAAGAGTTGCCTACTCGCTCCCCACGAGAACAGCCGCCAATAATGCTGCGTGATCCGAAGGCCAGAGTCCGTCCGACAGCCGGCTTCGCGGATCGGCCCCAAGCAGCACGGCTGCCAACGGAGTTACTCTGCCGTGTGTTAACACCAGGTCTATCCGCTGATAAAGCTGCGAGACCGGATTGTTGTCCGCTTCATCCTGACAACACGTTAATCCTGCGCGCTTCGGAAAGAGGCTAGACCAAACGTCGCGATAGCCAGCAGACCTGAAATCCACATATGTCGGGTCTCGGGGCAAGGGGAATGCCTGCGCGTTTGAGTCCATCGCGATAATCACCGGTAAGGCGCTATTCGCCGGCCCCGCACGCAGCTCATCCCCTTGTAATTCGCGGACATTCGCGTCGAAGGACTCTAGATGGGTATTGATGTAGTGGAAAGAGTGTCCGAAAAACTGTGCATCGACCGAGGCCCACGCTCTGGGATACGGAACTGGGCCAACCGGAGTTGGCAGAACGAGTTGATTCACGAATTGTCCGGATTGCGGATTACTCCACTGGAAGATCCAGGGCGGAAGATCCGTACGGGCCAGGACAACGTTGTAATCAGTCACGGCAACGCAAAGATAAGTGGCGGGCGGAATCAGTCCAGGGGTTGGAGGAAATGCATTTTGGGTGACCTGCACGGCAACTTCATAGTGCCCGCCTTGCGCGGCCAAAGCAGTAAGGAGTTCCTGCAACATGTCGTACTGGAGGGTCATGGTTCCGCACGAGCCTGCGATCGGGTCGAAGGTTCCGGTGTACCACTGGTCCACTTCCTGCAGGCTTAGCAGTTCCGGCTGGGCCTCCAGGATCTTCCCTGCAACTGCCTGCATCCGTTCTGGAGGATTGGTACCTTGAACCTGCGTCAGTATCTGGCCGACACCAATCAGGAATTGTGGCAGAGATTGGGCCCCTACCACTTGTGTGAAGTCGGTCCCTTCATTCACGTTGTATGTCATCACGGTGCCGACACCAGGGATCCATTGAGCCGTGGCAGGAGCGGCCGTTCCTATCCAAATCGCCGCGACAGAGACGATCATCAGTGTTGTTGATGCAATGCTGCGTTTCATGAGAGTTCTCCTAAGTCGTAGTTTTGAAGCCAAGGATTGAATAACTCCATACCGGCCGCCCACCTTATTGCGGCGGGAGCCCCGAACGGGAAGTGCCCAGAAAGCTGGCATCCCTTGGACAACTTCTCTGTCATCGCTGAACTTAACTGAACTGCAAAGTCCTTACTTTTCATTGTGTTTGTCTTCCGCGAGTTAACCGACTGCGACGTCCGGTGGGTAGTAGTGCAGTGCGACTGCCACTTGGCTTGGCGGCAGATGGCTGGACCAGACTCGGTTTTACGGAAGATCGGGACTTGCCAGATGAAGTCTGTCTATTAGCGGCGTAGCGATTGCGGGCCGCTGTGGCGATGAGCTGGGCGCCGCGACGCGCGGATGCTCTGGGACACATTCACGGCACAAAGAACGGAATATTAACCGCGGGCGCGAGAATGGCGCGTCTTGCAGACCGTACACCAGATAGCGAGCGCCGATCTATCTGTTATGCTCGAGGGAGGAACCGGAAAGGAATTGACTGCTCCAGGCGTAGATCGTCACAGCACGCCGAGGCTCTCATTTCTTAAGCCCCAGGCGTCCCAGCAACGCCAGAAACCTGGGGTCACTCCGCAGCGGATCTGCCATTGGGTCCGTGGGCAGATAAACCAGGAAATCGCATCGCTCTTCGTAGGCCTTGTCGAGCCAGACGAACGCCTGGTCCTTCTCACCAAGCCCTATATAGATCAGAGCTACATAGAGACTTGGGACGTATTGGCTTCCACTCAGCTGCTGCAACTGCGAAATGATTTCACGCGCTGCGGCCTGCCGCCCGGTAACAGCATAGAGGTGTCCAAGCAGCGCCAGCAGAGCAGGTTCGTGGGGTGCGAACGCGAGAATTGACTGGTAATACTGCTGAGCCTGGGGATACATTCGCATTTGCTCGTTGGCGCGCCCGATGTTGATGATCGCAATGGCATAGCGGGGATCGATTGACAGAGCTTGTTGGTTTGGTCCGATGCTATCGCTAAAGCGATGGGCCTCATAGTATGCCTCTCCCAGCGCAGCATTGAGCAGAGGAGAGCGAGGTTCGATCGAAACCGCACGCTGCCGCTCGGCGATTGCCTGGTCTATGTCGCCCATGGCGGTCAGATAGTAGGCGTAATACTGATGTGCGGTTGCGTAATCCGGGCGGAGTTCGATCGCTTTGCGGAATTCCTTTTCAGCTTCCGGGTAGTTCCAATCGTATACCAGCGCGGAATATCCCAGTGAAACATGGGCCTCGGCCAGGTCTTTGTCCAATGCAAGCGCTTTTAACGCATTGTCCTTCGCTTTTGGAAAGGCTTCGCTCGGCGGTAAAGCGGTGTTGGGTGCGGATCCCAAAAGAGCATAACAGTCCGCCAAACCAGCGTAAGAGGGTGCATAAGATGCGTCGTATGCGATCGCTTGTTGAAAATAGGAACTAGCCTGCATCAGGCTCTGTGTAGTGCGCAGATTCCACTCGAAACGCCCATGCAAGTAAGCCTCGTATGCTTTGGGGTCCACCTGATGCGCGGGCTGTATGTCCTTGGGAAGCGCAGCCAATATCTTTTGAACAATGTTGTCGACAATCGCACCCGTGCCTGCCTCGTCTGGATTCATTGCATGCCGGTCGCCCACCAAGCCGGTCTGGTCTTTGCATGACACAAGTTGATCGGTGATCGCCAATTGATTGCCGTCGCGATGAACCGCACCTGCCAGAATGTAGGTTGGTTTGTGATTTTCGCAAACTTGCTCAAAACTGAGTTCAGAATCCGCGGTGGTTAGCTCGACCACCCCCAACCTCAGGGGATGAACTTCACTTAATCGCGTAAAGACTTCTTCTCTTACAATCTCGGCAAGACGGCGAGAATCCAGATCGCCACCGAGGGTCTTGAAAGGCTGGATAGCTAAGACTGTCCTCGACGGCGAAAGCAACTCACTGACACGCGGGATAACGACCGACGCGGCGATCACAACGAAGATCGTGGCGGCGATCGCAAGAAGCAGTTTCTGCAGAGGCGGCCGAGGCGTTGGAGGGGGCGGCGGAATTGGCTTGGGCAGAGGATGAACGACGTCGAGCCCCGAATCCCGTTGCAGGCCCACCTGAGTCAGAATCGAGGAGAAGCGCGGATCCGAACGTAAACTGTCGAAAATCGATCCGACCTTGAGGTAGATCAATAGTCCGTCGCGTTCGTCAACCGCCTTCCCCAACCAATGAAACGCATCATCGATTTGACCCAAGCCGGCGTACACGACGGCAAAAGCGACGGGCGGCACGAAATGTTTTTTTGCGGTAGCGAGCAACTCGTTCAGAATCTCGACCGCGTTTTCAGTCTTCCCCGCCAAGGCGTACACCTGTCCCAGGAAACCTGACCAAAGAGGTCTCGCGCCCCCGACCGCCAAGGCTTGGTTGAATTCGGCGATTGCTTCATCAAATCTGCCTTTCCGACCAAACGTCAGCCCCAGGACAACGTGAGAAAGCGGAAACTTGGCATCCATGGCCACGGTATCGCGAAGCTGCTCGATAGCCTCCTCATTCTGGCTTGAAAGATAAAGCAACAACCCCAGGCTAAAGTGCGCCACCGGCGAGAAGGGGCTAAGTTGCCGTGCGAGCTTCGCCTCGACGAAAGCTTCATCGAAGCGCGCCTGGACTGCCAGGTAAGCCGAATACCAGGAGTGGGCATGGGAATAGCCGGGATCGAGTTCAATGGCTCGCAAGAACTCCTTTTCCGCGCCCTCCCAGTCCCAATCGAAGCGAAACTTCACCATCGCTAACGCCAAGTGCGCTTCCGCAATCGACTCGTCAATACTCAGAGCTTTGAGGGCGGCAACCTTCGCTTTCTCCATCATCTCGGAAGGCGCCCGGAGGCCATATTCCCCTGTGCCCATCAAAAGAGAACAGTGAGCCAAGCCCGCGTAAGTCAGCGCCGATTGGGAATCAATTTCGAGAGCGCGCTGATAGTGCTCCACGGCTTTTCGGAAATCTTCGTCAGTAACCCGGTTGTTCCAAAAATGCCGGCCCCTGAGGTAGAGGTCGTACGCCAGGGGATTTATCGAGGCAGATGGTTTGGTGGTTACGGCGGTGGGGTTTGCCGTCTCCAGGAGCGAAGGATCGAGCGCAGACCGGCTCGACGGGGAAGGTGTTCCCATTATCGAAGGGCTTAGCTTGGCCCTTATCTCGTTCGCGATCGCAGCCGCTACTTGCGACTGCAGGCTCAGGATGTCGCTGAGGTCGCGGTCGTAGCTTTCGGTCCAGAGATGCTGATCGGTGCGGGCTTCGATCAACTCTGCGGTGATGCGCACCCGGTCGCCATCGCGACGCACGGAGCCCTCCACGATGGCATCCACGCTCAATTCGCGGGCGATCTGAGGGAGTGTTTTCTGGGCATGCTTATACTGCATGATCGAAGTGCGCGAAATTACGCGTAACCCCGGGACTTTCGCCAGGGCAGTAATCAATGATTCGGTCAGGCCATCGGCAAAATATTCCTGGTCGGGAGCGCCCGAAAGATTCTCCAAGGGCAACACGGCAACCGAGCGGATCGCAGGCAGTTGTGTCCTCTCGTCAGCTGGCGGTCGCGGAGAGCGGCGATCAGCGTTCTGCTCGATCGCCTCGAGCGCAGCCTTTATTTCGCCGACACGCTGATAACGCTGGCCCATTTCCTTGCGCAAGCAGCGGTAGGTGATTCTCGAGAGCGACTCCGGTACGTGTTCGGGCAGCGGCAATGGGGAGTTTCGCAGGATCGAGGAGCCGAGCTCAATCATGGTGGCCCCTTTGAATGGCATTTGCCCGCTGGCCATTTCGTACAGCAACACACCAAAGCTCCAAATGTCGCTCCGGGTATCGCTCGGACGATGTTTCAGCACTTCCGGAGCCCAGTAGGGCGGGGTTCCCACGATCGTGTCTGAACTGTCCTTGGTATCCGGGTTCTGGAGAGAGCTGGGAAGCTCGCTGCGGCGTTGTATCTTCGACAGGCCGAAATCCAGCAGCTTTATCTGGCCGTCGCGATTGAGCATCACATTGCCGCTCTTGAGATCGCGGTGGATCACGTCGTTTTCATGCGCATGAGAAATAGCGTCGGCGATCTGGATGCCGTATTCGACTACAAGATCAAATGGAAGCCCGACATTGGCTGGGATGGCATTGGTGAGAACCTGTCCCTCGACATACTCCATGACAATGCCGGCTTGGCCTGATTCTTCGATTACATCTTTGATCCGGCATATATTGGTGTGGTTCAGAGACGAAGCAATTCGGGCTTCCGTATAGAGTTGGCGGCGGGCGGACTCGTCGGGAATCGTGTTTTCGCTAACCAGTTTGATGGCGACGACGCAGGCGAGTGTGGGGTCCCAGGCACGATAGACCACACCCATGCCGCTTACGGCCACCAACTCTCGGAGTTCGTAGCGGCCGAAGGTTCTAACCGGTAGTGTCAGGTCGGCAGACAATGCGGCAGATGTTAGATCGGCGCCACGCGCAAGTCAATCTACTCCGCACGCCGGGATTGCGATCATCTCAAGAAGGATCTGAGTAACGGTGAACTCGAGCAGGGAAACATGGAGCGCCGCCGACAAATTCCCATTGCGTTCATTGGCTGCGGATCGCGCCTTTCGCCGTCGTGGTTCGGTCGTACCGATTTTTGAATGACCAGTTAGCGATCTGATGGAGAGCGCTTCAAGAGGCCAGGTCGCCGGGGCGGAGCAGCAAGAGAATTCTCAGGTCAATGATGGCGTGAAGTGCCATGGGCAGCCACAGGCTTCCGCTGGCGAGAAAGAGAACTGCCATTACCGCTCCCAGTAAGGTGGTGCCGATGATGCCGGATAATCCCTGGTAGCCGTGCGCGAG
>DATHOK010000046.1:0-7722 GCA_035484995.1 Verrucomicrobiia bacterium
CACCCGGTCAACACCCACGGCAAACAAAGCCGCGGCGGACTCGAACTCAAAACCGACGCCGAGGGCAAGACCAGTTTTGAGGGCGTTCCGTACGGAACGCTGCGCGTGCAGGTGCTGGCTTCCGGATTCCAGACTTTCGGCGAAGACTACGACATTGATAAACCTAAGATAGACTTCACCATCAAGTTGAGACGTCCGCAGGGCCAGTACTCCATTTATCAAGACCATCCAGACGAGAAAAAAGACGACAAGACGCCGCCTCCTGATCCCAACGCGAAGCCTCAGTAGCTGGATTACGGTTGTGTTTAATCGCAGCGTTCCGCGCGGACAGAACAAATTCTCTGGCAGCGCCGTTCCAGGAAATGTTAGTGTCGTACTCCAGCTTTGCCCGGAGGTGGCCATGCCAATTCGCCGCACGTTGTTCTTCGTGACGGTCTGTTTAGTTCTTTCGACCGCTGTTTCATCCGCTGCGAACGCGGAATCCACTCCAACCATCCATGATCGCATCGCCAGCATGAAGGCGGCGGACGGCCTGTTCCCGACCGCATGGGACGGAAAGACTGGAAAACTTTTTCTGCGGATCAACAAGTTCGACCAGGATTTCCTGCTGGTGGTTTCCCTGCCTTATGGGCTGGGATCGAATGACATCGGTCTGGACCGCGGCAGGTTGGGCGCAGAACGGATCGTACACTTCACCCGGGTCGGTCCCCGCGTTCTCTTGATCGCTCCGAATCTGCAATACCGCTCGTCCTCCGCCAATCCCATGGAAAAGCTGGCCGTGAAGCAGTCTTTTGCTGAGTCAGTTCTGGCCGGCTTTAAAGTTGAAGCCGAAGAGGACGGCGCAGCGCTGGTCGACGCGACGGACTTCCTGCTCTCGGATTCTCTGGGCGCGGGAGAACAGCTTGTCGACACGAAGCAGGGTTCCTACAAGCTCGACAAAGAGCGCAGTGCGTTCGCGCTGGAAAACACGAAGAACTTTCCACTTAACACAGAATTTGAATCGATTCTGACTTTCACCACCGAACATCCGGCCGAACACTCGCTGGTGGCCACCGTGACTCCCGATGCCCATGCCGTCACCCTGCGCGAACACTATTCATTCGTCCAATTACCCGATGATGGCTACCAGCCGCGCGCTTTCGATCCGCGCTCAGCCTTCTTCGACACCGGCTATCGCGACTACTCTGCGCCGCTTGGCTCACCCCTCGATGTGCGTCTTATCGAGCGGCATCGCCTGATCAAGAAGGACCCAAGCGCGGCCGTGAGCGAACCGGTGAAGCCCATCGTCTATTACGTCGACCCGGGGGCCCCAGAACCGATTCGTAGCGCCCTGGTCGAAGGCGCAAGCTGGTGGAACCAAGCTTTCGAAGCGGCTGGTTTCAAGAATGCATTTCGCGTCGAAGTGCTGCCGGCGGGCGCCGATCCCATGGACGTGCGCTACAACGTAATTCAATGGGTGCATCGCTCTACCCGCGGATGGTCGATGGGAACCACGGTCTCCGATCCTCGCACCGGCGAAATTATTCAAGGCCGGGTGACTCTCGGCTCTCTGCGCGGCCGCCAGGACTACATGATTGCTGAGGCGCTGCTCGCACCCTACAAAAAAGGCGAGCCTGTCTCACCCGAGATGCGCGAGATGGTGTTGGCCCGGCTTCGTCAACTCTCCGCCCATGAAGTCGGACACACCTTAGGGTTGGCCCACAACTTCGCCGCAAGCTCGATCGCTCCGGGCACCTCGGTCATGGACTATCCTCACCCCTGGATCACGCTCGATGCCAACGGCAAACCTGACCTGTCCCACGCCTACGCTACAGGGATCGGCGCCTGGGATAAGGTCTCAATCCAATACGGCTATTCGCAGTTTGCTGGGGGAACTGATGAGCGCTCGGCCCTCGACAACATCCTGAACACAGCCCAGGCCAGCGGTCTTTATTTCATCACGGACCAGGATGCGCGCCCTCTCGGCAGCGCCCATCCTCATGCCCACCTCTGGGACAGCGGCCCGGACCCGGCAGCGGAACTGAACCGCATTCTCAAGGTTCGAGCCGCAGCTCTCGCGCGCTTCGGCGAAGACGCCATCCAGCCGCATACACCGATGTCTGAACTCGAAGACACTCTGGTTCCCCTTTATTTGCTGCATCGCTATCAGACCGAGGCTGCAGCCAAAGAAATCGGTGGCCTCGACTATCGTTACGCGGTCCGGGGCGACGGCGAGCTGGTAAGCAAAATCGTAGACCCGGCAAACCAGCAAAAGGCGCTCGACGCTGTACTCAAGACGCTCGCCCCGGAAACTCTGACCCTCCCCGAATCGCTGTTGCGGATTCTCCCTCCGCGCGCTTTCGGCTATCCCAGAACCCGCGAATCGTTCGAAGGACACACCGGCCTCACCTTTGATCCGGTCGGCGCAGCAGAATCGGCCGCCGATCTCACCCTCACGCTGCTCTTCGATCCTCAGCGTGCCTCGCGGCTGGTCGAGTATCACGCCCGCAACGCGGCGAATCCCAGTCTCAATCAAGTCATCGAGGCGGTATTCCAGGCCACGTGGAAAGCGCTGCCCGCTACCGGTCTGGGGGCTGAGACGCAGCGCATCACCGAAGCTTCAACAGTGGAACATCTACTTGCACTGGCGGCGAACCCTGGTGCTTCCCCGGAAGCTCGTGCCCAGGCCCGCGCCGAGGCATTGTCTCTTCGGTCGTGGATGTCCGCTAAAGTGACTAAAGCGCCAGAATCTCCCGAAGAAAAAGCGGTGCGGACCGCAGCCATCGCCCGCATCGATGCTTTCGAAAAAGATCCGGCGAAGTTTGTGCCGGCAACCGATGTCGCCGCCCCGCCCGGGCAGCCTATCGGAGACGATGAGCAGGAATAGCCGAGCCCGAGTAAAATCTTGGCCATGAACTATCTTCTTAAGACCGAACCCACGGTTTATTCCTTCGCCGACCTCCAGCGCGACAACACGACCATCTGGGACGGAGTCACCAATCCCGTTGCCGTCAAGAACCTGCGCGCCATGAAGCCGGGCGACCAGCTAGTCATTTATCACACCGGGGATGAGAAGAGCGCAGTGGGCACCGCGACCGTCGTCTCGGTCGACGCCAGCGATGCGAGGAACCCTCTGGTGAAGATTAAAGTGGGCAAGCCCACCAGGCCGGTCACGCTAGCCGAGGTGAAGGCGAACAAGCTCTTTGCGGATTCCCCGCTGGTGCGGCAAGGACGGCTCAGCGTCGTCCCGCTGACCGACGCTCAACACAAATTTCTTACCGGCCATTAAAGCTGCTTGCCCACCCCAGGACGATTCAGTGCGCTTTCGCATCCCGGCGAATCAGCGCGTGATCGACAAAGAAGCCAATTCCTACCGCCAGCGGAATCACGCCAAATGTGGCCGCGACCATCGCATCAGGCTCGACGCGTCCGATAAGAACGAAGGTCACGATATAGCCGATCGCCCCGGCCACCAGCAGAATCCCCGACCGCCGCGAACGTGCCGCTTCCGATAGTTCCGCCTGCATCGGTACTTCCATGCCGCGTGCAATCGCCGCCAACCGCTCTTCGCTACGGAGCTTGCGCACCCGGAAAAACGTATACATCGCCGCCATCGGGATCCCAAAGATCATCACCACCGCAGTCAGTCCCACAATGTTGCCGTCCATAAAACCTCCTGAGCATCCAGCGAGCGTCGGCTTCAGCGCGGCGCCTCGTCATCCCTAGTTACGCGGGCTCGAGGAAAAAGTTCCCCCTTCGAGTTCATCCGCTTACAAAACTTTGCAATTCTCTCGCCGCCGCTTAGCAACCTGAGCTTAAACTACTGGTTCTTAGCGATTGGCAGACCGGCCCATGCAGCTTAGAACATGAGTCTTGGAAGGGGTTACGATTGAGATGACGCCTGAAAGAAAGAGAACCAAATTGCACCGGTGGTTCTTGCTGCGCCGGATATGCGTCACCCTCTGTCTCTCGGCCCTGCTCTTCACGCTCCATTCGCGGGCACAGGATGTCCAGGAAAAGATCGAGGTCGACAGCCTTTCCCGCAATTTCGTAGTGCATTTACCCAAGGGCTACGACTCGAAGCAGCACTATCCAGTAGTGATTCTCCTGCCCGGTCAAAACCAGGAACCTGACGACATGCAGCGGCTCACGCACTTTGATCAGCTCGTCGCCGATAAGGAAGGCATCATTACGGTCTACCCCAACGCCACGCGCGGTAGGTGGAATATTGGAGTGCACCAGGAGCAGCCGGCAATGGCGCCCCGCCGTGGCTATGGCCGCCATGGAGGGATGGGCGGCGGAGGCTATCCCGGTGGTGGGGGCTATCCGGGTGGTGGCGGCGGCTACCCCAGCGGGGGCGGAGGCGGCCAGAGCGGAGGACAGAATCCCGATGACAGCAGGAATGACAGCAGGAACAGGCCTGAGCCTGCGGACGACATTGCTTTTCTCAACCAGATGCTCGATCACCTCGCCCTCAAATACTCAGTAGACACCCACCGCATTTATGCGACTGGCCTGGGAGACGGCGGATTCATGGCGCTGCGCATGGGCTGCGAAATGGCCGATCGCGTCGCCGCAGTCGCCCCAGTAGCAGCGGCCCTGCCGAAGACGATGATCTGCCTGCCGGCGCGACCCGTGTCCGCGCTGTTTTTAGACGGCACCGACGACCCCCTCGTTCCGTATGGCGGCGGTACCTACAAGCCGGGCCAGTTCCATGTACTCTCCGCCGAAGACAGCGCTAAGACCTGGGCCAAGTTCGACCGCTGCGACGAAAAACCTGCGCAAGAGAAGATCCAGCCATTGCAGAAGGGTGAAAAGGAAAGCAAAACCTTCACTTTCAGTGGCTGCCATGACAACGCTCAAGTAGTACTGTATGCCGTCAAGGATGGCGGCAATACATGGCCTGGCGGCGAGCAATACACGAGCGAAAAAGAAGTCGGCAAAACCAGCAACGCCCTCAACGCCAACGAAACCATCTGGAGCTTCCTGTCTACAAAGAAAATCGCGGACGAAAGCGGCGCCGGAAAGTAGCGTCCCTCACACCAGATTCGGATGCGCGCCCGGATAAAACTTGGCAATCATTCGTCCGGTCATCAATCCGCCTTCGTATTCCGGGATGATTACCTCGTCCGCCCCCGAATTACGCATAGCCTGCGCGTAGCGCGACTGCCCGGCCCGGGTAATGATGCGCGCCTTTGGGTTCAGAGCCTTCGCCGTCACCGTGATGTAAAGATTGTCCGCGTCATTGTCGATCACAATACACACGCCACGCGCGTGCTCGATCCCGGCGGACTGCAGCACATCGTGCCGTTTGGCGTCACCTTGAATGGTGAGCACCTTGTCCTTCAGCAGTTCGCGGCACAGCCCTTCATTGGTTTCAATCAGCACAAAAGGAATCTTCAACCGGTTAAGCTGGTCGACCACCGTACGGCCCACCTGCCCGTAGCCGCAGATGATGAAGTGATCGCGTAGTCTGTCGATGCTCACGTCGTTGACCATGGTTCTCCAAGCCTCC
Organism: Verrucomicrobiia bacterium; assembly: GCA_035484995.1. Classification (GTDB taxonomy): domain Bacteria; phylum Acidobacteriota; class Terriglobia; order Terriglobales; family Acidobacteriaceae; genus Sulfotelmatobacter. The sequence continues at coordinate 5,495 of DATHOK010000046.1, forward strand.
ATCCCCTGGCGGTTAAAGATCGTAACCGCAACCCGCTCCGCCACCCAAATCTGAAACCCAAACACGCCCGCATACACAAAGATCGAAAACAGCTTGGTCGCATTGTGCACTCGCTTGGCATCGATGGCGTGCGGCTGGATCATCCAGAACAGCGCATCCTGCCAGTTCAATCCCTCCAAACGCCGGTACACCAGCATGCACATCAGGCTGAAGCCGGCGAACACTACCAGTGGCAGCCACAAGCGGCGCAGGAACAGCAGAACGATTCGGACCATGGGGCAGAGATACTACAGCAAGTCTAACCGCACGGCAATGGCAATCCAGATCGCCAAACTCGATAGCCGGAATCGTTTTCTCGAATCTCGCCCCAACAAGAAAAAACCTTCCGCAGATCATGCGGAAGGTGTTGGGGAAGCGACATATTCTTACTGGAATAGATTCAAAGCGTTGCTGGCATCGTCCACATAGTAGAGGCCGTGGCCCGGAACCGGCACCAATCCAAACAGAGCGCCGTTACCCGGCGGGGTACCGGTGCTGTCCAACAGCTTTTTGTAAACTTGATCGCCATTGGGCGTGGTCACAACCAGGAAGCCGTTGTTCCCGTTGACAGTAAGGATGCTCCCATCCTGCGAAACCGCCAGACCGAGAGGATCGTTGAGGCTGCCGCCCTGAGTGACGATAGCTCCGGTCCCCGCCGACGTATCGCGAAATACCGGATCCGGAATGGCCACGACGCGATTGTTGAGACTGTCGGCGACATAAAGCAGGTCAGCGTAAGGACTGAGTCCCACGCCGGTCGGCCCAATCACCAGTGCCGCCGGATCTGTGCGCTCAGAGAATCCCGAGCCGATGACGGTGATCGATTGTAACTCGGGTATCTTCCCGTTAAGCCCGGTAAGCGTAAGCCGCGTCACCGTTCCCTCGTGCACAACTTTTCCGCCGGCGGCGACAGTTCCGTTCAGCACGTTGGTGACGAACAAATCCGCGCTGCTTCCGGCGTCAAACGCGGTCATATCCCAAGGACCATTAATCAGCGATCCATAGAAAGTCTCCACAGCTTTGCCGGCGCTGTCGAGCACCAGCAGGCACCCCGCTCTTGCCGTCGCCGAGGTTCCGTCGCTAGTCGGCAAACTGCCCACAATCACCCATCCGCTGCGCAACACCGACAAGGCCGTGGTCAAGCCAACGCCGCCCGGGCAGGGTCCAGGCAATTTGTGGGCATCGATCTGGGCGAATAAGCTGACCGTACCGTCCGGGGCAATCTGCACAATGGTGGTGCCCGTCCCCTGAAGATTCGCGCTGTTGTTGAAGTTGCTGACTAGAAGGTTTCCCTCCACGAGAGAACCTGTGCTGCGCGGCACAACTACGAGGCCATAGGGATTCACGTCCCCGTTTGCCGGAACCGTCGACGCGACCACGCTGATGCTGCCGGAGGCGCTGGAATTCTTCTGCTGGGCGTTGGCTGAGTGGCCGCATGCAGCGACAAGCGATACTGCAACGACGCAAGTTTTGACGCTGTCAAATAGTTTCATAAAGATCCTCTCTTTGATGAGCTCGGATGAGCTTCAAACGAAGCAGACCGGCATTGCGCAACCGCCGGGCTGCAGGGCAAACAGTGTGGGGTGGATCGGAGAGAAGATTGTCAGGGGATTGTCAGAGAGTTGTTAATTCCGTGTCACTTCTTCGAGTCAGCGGATCAGCTGCCGCAGCTCGCGCCGCAGAATCTTACCCGAGGCCGTCTTAGGGACGGCTTCCACAAAATGCACTTCCCGCGGTTGTTTGTAATTTGTCAGCCGGTCGGCGACGAATGCGCACAACTCATCTTCCATCTTCTGGCAGTCCGTAAACCCGTCTCGCAAGGCAACGAACGCCACCGGAATCTCGCCCGCCTCGGCATCCAGCCGGCCCACCACCCCGCACTCCCGCACCGCCGGATGCTCCAGGAGCACCGCTTCCACCTCCGCCGGAGCCACAGGAAACCCTTTGTACTTGATCATCTCCTTGCGCCGGTCGACCACCCGGTAAAAACCCTCGGCATCGCGCGTGACCACGTCCCCTGACCAATACCATCCATCGCGCAACACTGCAGCAGTCGCCTCCGGCTCTTTCCAGTAGCCCAGCATGATTTGCGGTCCGCGCATCACCAACTCCCCTGGCTCACCCGTAGGAACTTCCTCGGCACTCTCCGGCGATACCGCCAGATTCTCCGTCTCAATCACTCGGCACTC
>DATHOK010000047.1:0-8295 GCA_035484995.1 Verrucomicrobiia bacterium
AAGTTGGTCACCATGGAAGACCGCCTGCGCCTCCGCGTAATCGGCCAGGATCAGGCTCTCGAACGCGTCTCGAACGCGATCCGCCGCTCCCGCGCCGGACTAAGCGACCCCAAGCGCCCCATCGGCTCGTTCATTTTCTTAGGTCCGACGGGAGTTGGAAAAACTGAGCTGGCCCGCGCCCTAGCCGAATTTCTTTTCGACGACGAGCGCGCCCTGCTGCGCATCGACATGTCCGAATACATGGAGAAGCATTCGGTAGCTCGCCTGATCGGCGCGCCCCCGGGCTACGTCGGCTACGAAGAAGGAGGCCAACTCACCGAACAGGTCCGCCGCCGCCCCTACGCGGTAGTGCTGTTCGATGAAATCGAGAAGGCGCACCCGGACGTCTTCAACGTCTTGTTACAGGTGATGGACGACGGCCGCCTCACTGACGGCAAGGGCCGCGTCGTGGACTTCAAGAACACGATTCTGATCATGACCTCGAACATCGGATCCAGCTACCTGCAAGCCGAAAACCTGCGCACGCCGGAAGACTTCGAAAAAGCGAGCGAACAAGTGATGAATGCGTTGCATGGCCACTTCCGTCCCGAGTTTCTGAATCGCGTCGACGACATTATCGTCTTCGCGCCGCTCGGCAAGGAACAGTTGGTCAAGATTATCGAGCTGCGACTCGAAGACGTGCGCCGCCTGCTGGCCGATCGCAAGATTTCGATCGAACTCAGCGACGCTGCCAAGGACATGCTCTTCACCCAAGGCTACGACGCAAACTTCGGCGCCCGTCCGCTGAAGCGCGCCATCCAGAAGCTGGTGCAGGATCCGCTGGCTCTCAAGATTCTGGACGGAGAAATTCTGCACGGCGACCACGTCATAATCGATGCCGACAAGAAAGCCGGCAAGATGAAATTCGAAGTCAGCAAGCGCGTGGGAGAAAAAGAAGCCACGAAAGCCAGACGGTAACGCTTTACTTTCGCACGAAAGCCTCGATCAGCTCGGGCGATGCGGCCAGGTACCACGCGACCACAACCCGCGCCATAATCTGGACGCCGTAGAAAAAGAAGCGCCAGGTCAGAGCTCTCGCGGCCGCAGAAACCGCCGGCACCGATCCTGCGATTCCGATGACCATCAAGAGAATCGCGCACCAGCGCGCCCAATTGCGTAGGCGATAAAGGCCCCAGCCCACCAATGCCCAACCGGCGCCGACGGAGACGGCCGTCTGCGGTCCGGTCAACTCTCGCCCGTACGTCATGCCAGTTCCCAATGTCGTTGAAAGTGTTCCAGGGGCTACCAACTCGATAATGCCCATCCCAGCGAGATACCCAGCGACCAGAAAAAACAGAGCTGCGATCACGGTGACGCTGGACGGGCGCTCCATAGGGATGAGAGTACCGCAGTTTCGCCGAAGAAGTGTCAGTTAGATCTGTGGCAAACTAACTCAATGCCTAGCCTCACTCTCGGCGACTTCGAACTCAGCATCTTCTCCGACGGCACTTACCCACTCGACGGTGGCGCATTCTTCGGGGTCGTCCCGAAAGTTATGTGGTCGCGCAAAGTGACCGCTGACGAAAGGAATTACGTTCAGGCCGGCCTCAACTCACTGCTCATCCGCACCGGCAAGCAAACTGTGCTGGTAGAAACCGGCATGGGGAACAAGCTGTCGGAGCGCATGATCAAATTCTACGGCCAGCCCGCAAAGCTGCTCGCAAATCTCAGCGCTACCGGAATCGCGCCCGCAGACATCGACATCGTGATCAACACCCATCTTCATTTCGACCACTGCGGTTGGAACACCGTCCGTGGCAAAGAAGGCAAGATCGTCCCGACCTTTCCGCGGGCAAAATACTACGCTCCGGAAGGTGAATGGCAATACGCCCGTCGTCCCAGCGAGCGCGACGCCATCAGCTACATCCCCGAAAATTACGACCCACTCGTCGAAAGCGGGCAGATGACGCTGCTCAAAGGGCGAGAAGAAATCATCCCCGGCATCTCGGTAAAAACTTTCCCTGGTCACACCGCCCACATGCAGGCCGTGATCATCGAAAGCCGAGGCCGCACCGCTTGCTACATTTCCGACCTCATCCCCACCACGGCGCACATCGACCTAACCTGGGGCATGTCCTTCGACCTCTACCCGCTGCAGACCATCGAAAGCAAAAAGCAGTACTATGCGAAGGCGATTCCGGAGAAATGGCTGACGGTCTTCACGCACGATCCCGTCACTCCATGGGCCTACGTAGAAAAAGACAAGGTCGGCAAGATGGCCGCGCGAAGGATATAGCTACTCCTTGTTCTTCGGTAACTTTCTTTTGAAATTTATCCTGCTAACTTGAACTGCGGCACGCGCCTTCGACTGCGTCCGGTGTCGAAATCAATTTCTCTGTGAGGGACCATGAAGCGATTCGCAACTATCGTCGCTATTTCCGCCTCATTTTTGCTTGCAGGTGCTATTTCCGCCGCTGCTCAGGACGAGCACCGGGATCGGGAACAAAGAGAAGTGGGCAAGGAAGAACGGCACGATGCACACCAGGAACAGAGGCATGAGGTTCACGAGGAGCAGCGCGCCGAAGAGCGGCACGTGGTCCATGAAGAGCATGTCGCTCATGAAGAGAGACACGCCGAGTTACGGCGAATCTCTGATGAACATTTTCGCGCCCACTTTGGACGCGAGCACTACTTTGCCGTCGGCCACGTGACTATGGTGGCAGGCCATCCGCACTTCGCGTATGGCGGCTACCGGTTCGAAATCGGACAGCCCTGGCCTGCTCGATGGGCATACACCGACCACTGCTATATCGATTTCGCTGGGGGCGGGTATTTTCTGTTTAATCCGCGCTACCCAGGAGTGCGGGTTGCCGTCGCCGTGGTGCCCTGAGTCCTCATATGTCGTGGTGTGGTCCGCGCTTACCCTTCACGGGCGAGAACCTGCCCTGAGCTCGTCGAAGGGGCACCCGCGCCACATAATCTAGCTTCGAAGAATTCCTCCACCCGCTCCAGAATCTCCACCGCGCTCTTCGATTCGTAGATCGCCTTGCGCAGTCCCGCTCCGCCCGGCACGCCATGCGTGAACCAGGAGGCAAACTGCTTCATCTTGCCAACGGCGTCCGGCAGTTCCTCTTCAATCAGCATCTGAAAATAGGTGCGGATCATCTGGTAACGGTCGGCCTGGCTAGGCTCGTCGTAAAGCTTAGGAGATGAGAAGGCTGCTTCCATCCCGGCGCAATACTGCTGAATCTGCCGGAAGATCCACGGGTTCGACGGCGCCGTGCGCCCGATCATGACCGCATCGCAGCCAGTCTGCGTGACCATGGCACAAGCGTCCTCGGGCGTGCGGATGTCGCCGTTGCCAATCACCGGAATCTTCACCGCGTCTTTGATCGCCGCAATCCACTCCCAGCGAGCATTTCCGCTGTACCCCTGCTCCCGCGTGCGCGCATGTAACGCGACCGCCGCCAGTCCACACGATTCCGCCATGCGAGCCAGTTCCACGCAAACGATTTCGTCATCACTCCATCCCGCGCGAAACTTCACGGTGAACGGAACCTTCACGGCCGCTCTCACCGCCTCAAAGATGCGCCCAATCGCTGGCAGATCGCGCAGCAACCCCGAGCCTCCGTTGCACTTCACGACTTTCTTTGCCGGACAGCCCAGGTTTAAGTCCACGATGTCGAAGCCCAGCCCCTCCACCATGCGCGCCGCCTCCGCCATCACACGCGGATCGCTGCCAAAAAGCTGCGCCGAAATCGGATGTTCGTCTTCATAAAAATGGAGGTAGCGCTTGGCCTTCTCGTCCTTCTTGCGGAGCACGCCATCGGCCGAGGTGAACTCAGTCATGATCAGCCCACAGCCATCCAGGTTGCGGATGAACCGCCGGAAGACCGTGTCGGTAACGCCGGCCATCGGCGCCAGCACAGTGGCAGGCGCGACTTTGATATCGCCGATCGTCACGCTGGCGGGGACCGGCTTCAGGCCCTCTACCTGGCGGACAACCGCGCCCGCCCCACCCGAGTTGTCCCAGGACTTGCGCACGGGTCTATTCTACTTGCCCCTGCAAAACAAAACCCTCGCCGCTGGGCGAGGGCTGAATTTTTAGGGGTATCCGCGTTAATGTTGGCAAAGACTTAGTTCTTCGCCGCCGTCTCGGCCGGCTTAGCCGGCGCGTTCTTGGCATACTTGCGGCGGAAGCGCTCCACTCGTCCTGCAGTATCCATCAACTTCTGTTTGCCGGTAAAGAAGGGATGGCAAGCCGAGCAGATTTCTACGCTGATATCACCTTTGTGGGTAGATCGGGTAACAAACGCATTGCCGCACGCGCAATGCACACGCACTTCGTTATAAGCGGGATGAATAGCAGGTTTCATATAGGTCAGACCTCGACAGAATCCTTAGATTCTACCGGAATGCGCCAGGATTCAGCAATCCGGATCACGGCTTTCTGGCTTCGGCCTTCGGCCGGCACAAGTCAGGGCTCTTAGGTAGAAGCCAGGAGCTAACAGTTAGGACCTGATTTCAGAAGCGGAACTGGTACGAAACCTTAACAAAGAATTGCCGACTGTCGTTGATATAGCCCTTCGCCGTGGACAGCCCTGCCAGACCTGCCGGATCTTGCATCAGGCCATGGTCCAGGTTCTGCAGGTCGCTGTTGTAGCCGACATAAATCGCCGTCCCAGGATGCACCAGGTAAGTGACCAAAACGTCGGCATTGAATTCCTTCTGCGTGGGGAGGTAGGTATACAAGTAGAACGGCATGGGTTGGCCCGGCGGGTTCGGCAGGTAGAACTGGCTGCCCGGCGTATTTGCCAGAACTGAGTTGTACTGCAGAATCACTCGCAGCGAAAGTTGTGGCGTAAATTGCCAGTTCCACTTGCTGCGCACAATGTGGTTGTCGAAAATGCCTTTCCCGATGGGCATGCCTGGCGTCGTGGATTGAGCAACCTCTGAAAGCGCAAAAAGATACTCGTTCTCCGTCGCCCGCAAACGCTCGAACAGGTAAGTGTTTTCAATCTTCAACGGCTTGATGGGACGGAAGGTCAACGTCGCCGAGCCCGTGTCCAACCGCGAAAGAAGAGATTGGGGCAGCGCGTTCTGCAGAGGCACGGGCAGCGCGGTCGCTGCCGGCACAAAGTTTGCTCCGTCTCCCCAGTAGTAGTTCGCGCCAACTGTCACCTTCGGAAAGTATTGGGTCTGGAACGAAGCACCGCTGCGGTGTTCGTGGTAATCCTGGTTGTGGTTCACCAACAAACCAAGAAAGAGAAAATCCTGCGGCCGCAACCGCTCCCGCAATTCCTCGTAAGGAAGCAGATAGAGTACGGTCTGTCCCCGCCCTTGAATCGCCAGATAAGGATCGTAATACGTGTCGAGCCGATTGCCTTCATGATCGAATACATAGCGCTGGTTCAGCGACGGTCCCCAGTCCACGATCCAACCCTGCTTCGGACGGAAGCGATAGTCAATCACTTGGTAAAGATCGCGGATGTCCACGCGGTTTACGAATCCGGGCACAGTTACGAACCCCGGACTGATGTCGTCATAAATTCCCTCATAGGAAAAGTGCAGTCCCTCGCGCTTTAGATCCAGCTTGTCCGCCGGTCCAGCATAATAGTTGCCGTTTCCGGCATTGCCGGAGCTGAATGGGAACAGGTTGTATTCGCAGGTGGTTTCCGGGTTGCCGTAAAAGTACGCATTCAGCCCCTGCAAATTGCTCGAACTTACCACCCCCTGACCGTCAAGAGTCCAGTTGGCGTTGAACTTCAAGCGCGTGTCCAGCCCGCCGACCCGGTTAAACTCGCCGGTCGTCGGACACTCCCAATCGGTGTAAACCGCTCCCACACTCGACTGCTTGAAAATGTCGCGGCTCACCCGCGCAATTGTGAAGTACGACCGGTCGCCGTAGAGACTGTCTGAACAGATCGGGGAGGTAGCCGGGCAATAGCTTGGCACGGCTAGCCCCGGCCCGCGGTCATCGCTCGTCATCAGCCCCACCGAATACGGCCCTTCTTTCCCAGTCAGCCGGATTCCCGCCGAGGGGTCCTGAATATTGCGCGTGAAAAACAAATCGAACGGCGTGCGGAAGTAGTCCTCGTTCTCCAGGAAGAACGGCCGCTTCTCCGGAAAATACACTTCGAAACGCTGATTCACCGTGATCTGCGGATCCTCCGATTCCACTTGGCTGAAATCAGGATTCGCCGTCAAATCCAGCACAAAGTGGTCATGGATCACGAACTTCGCGTCCATGCCGGCCTGCCCCTGCGCCGTCGCACTCTGAAAGAACGGATTGTAGGGATCGACTGTGTCCAGCGACCGGAAGCCGCGCATGATTCCATAAGGAATCAACTCGATCTCGCGCCCAGGGGAAATTCCTTCGAGCCCATACAGCGTCGCCGCCTGCCCCAGCCGTCCTTGCAATCTGGATGAAATCTCCGGCCAGAACGAATCCTCATTCTTGCGAACAATTCCGCGATACAGAATGATTCCCCACTCCTGCTGTTTCGTCGCCGGGAACCGCAAACTCTTGAACGGAATCGCGATCCACACCACAAAGCCGCGGCTGGTTATCTTGCCCCGCGAATCCCATACTGTGTCCCACGAGGTGTCAAAGTTCCCGCCGGTCTCGTCCCGCGACGCTTCGGTATAAATCGCATCCCATTGCACCCCTAGTGGCGTCGTCTGAAATTCATAGGCGCGGCGCCGGTCATGAAACGTGTCGAACATAACTGCGACTTCATCGTCGTCTGCAATATCCTCTCGCGGCGACATGCGCGCCCGCACCTTCTTCGCGTCGTCGAAACACACGAACACGATGTACAGATTCTTCTGGTCGTAGCCCAGATAGGCCGCGGTCTCTTCTGAAACTTTCTCTCCATCGTGCGGATTGCGTTGCACGAAGCCCGTCACCTTCGCCATCTGCAAAGCGATTTCGCCTTCGGGCTTCATACTCAGGAAGTCTTCGAGAGCCGGCGCGCGGGTCAAACGCGGAATGGTCAGCGCCGGAGGAGCGAGCGCGTGCCCGGCCGCCGAGACTTGCTGACTCCGAGTGACGGGTTCCGACGACGGAGTCGATGGCGGCGGAGCGGGCTGAGGATTCTGTCCGGCGGTGTTTTGTGGTGCCTGGGCCGCCGCCTGGGCCGCTAACGCCTCCTGCGGTGCGGCTGCGCCCCATGCACACTCCACCGTTCCCGGCAGAGTCAGTGCACCTGCCAGCAGAAACCTCAGAAACCTCTTCACTATGAGACCTCGAGCACAACCCGAGCGCAAACCGCCCTCACGGCTCCCCGTCTCTGACGAGGAATTCTGCAAGATACACCATGAGCGTGCCTCCTAAAACAGAAAGGCGTTGTTCTAAGGTTTACCGAACAGTGTCAGAGCTGGGTTTTAGGCCGGTTCGTGGATTTAGAACAACGAGCTCTGCCGCCGGCTCGGCGTGATCCCAAAATGTTCATACGCCAGTTGCGTCGCCACGCGCCCACGCGGAGTGCGATTCAAAAATCCAATCTGCATCAGAAACGGCTCGTAAATCTCTTCAATCGCGTCCGGCTCTTCGGCCAGCACCGCCGCCAGCGTATTCACGCCCACCGGCCCGCCTTGATATTTCTCAATGATTGTGAGCAGCAAACGCCGGTCCACTTCGTCGAACCCATATTTATCCACTTCCAGCATCTGCAGCGCCGCCTGAGCCGTAGGCAAATCGATTTTGCCCGCTCCACGCACCTGCGCATAGTCGCGCACCCGCCGCAGCAGCCGGTTCGCAATGCGTGGCGTCCCTCGCGACCGGCTGGCAATCTCGATCGCGCCGGCGTCGTCAACCTGAACTCCCAGAATCTCCGCAGAACGCTCCACGATCACGCGCAACTCCTCTGGAGTATAAAACTCAAGCCGCAGCACGATCCCAAACCGCGACCGCAGCGGCGCCGAAATCAATCCCGCCCGCGTGGTCGCGCCCACAAACGTAAATGGCTTCACTTCGAGCGTGTGCGTGCGCGCCGAAGGCCCTTGCCCAATAATGATGTCGAGCTTGTAATCTTCGAGCGCCGAATACAGCAGCTCTTCGAGCACCGGCTGCAGCCGGTGAATCTCATCGATGAACAGGACTTGCTTGTCCTGCATGTTGGTGATGATCGCCGTCAGGTCGCCCTTGATCTGCAGCAACGGCGCAGCCGTAGGCTGAAAGTGCACGCCAAGTTCGTTGGCGATAATATTCGCTAGCGTAGTCTTGCCCAGCCCGGGGGGCCCATACAGCAACACATGGTCCATGGCTTCGCCGCGCGACCGCGCCGCCTCAATCGCCACCGCCAGATTTTCTTT
>DATHOK010000048.1:0-4460 GCA_035484995.1 Verrucomicrobiia bacterium
GGCATGATGCCGAACTGCGAGATCAACGTGAGGGCAAGCATCAGGCAGAGAAGAATGTGCCTTGCGGCGAAAACATGCGCCGCGCCGTCCGTGAGCCGGCTGTAGAGCAGGGAACTGGTGAGGTAGACGATTCCGGAGAAAATGGCGATCCAGTGCAACTTGCCCAGAGCGCGACCGACTACGTTGCCGGCAAGATGAGCCGTGGGCAGGACGGTGAATGCTGTGGGCGCGAGAACAAATGCGAAGAAGATAAGCCCGCCGAGCCAGACAACAAGAGATAGCAGCATCAGGAAACGCAGAAAGGACATAGCGGAAGGATTATATCGTCTCGAACATACCAGTTCGCCATATGTCTGGAGCTTATCTAAGGATTACGAGGACGATCGCCCCAACGATATAAAGGCAGCCCATTCCGAAGGCGAGCCAACTCGCCGTACGAATTCTTTGCTGCCTTTCTTGCAATGAGAGATGGGAGCGAGACGCGGGCGGAGCAGTGCGGACTTTAAACCTTCGCAACCACAACATCGCCCAAAATGAGGCCGCCGCACCGAATATGCAAAGAGTCACCGGGAATCTCACCATCTATTCCGCTCCCGTTGCCTAGGTAGAAGATCACTGCCTTTTGAACCCTGCTACTGATCACTGATCACTGATCACTGACCACTGACCACTGCCCTACACTGGCACAGCTACATTCTCCACGATCTCGCGCAGCACTTGATCGGCCTGCTCGGATTTTTTCAGGGTCGAAGCATAGCCTCCGTTGACCACCACGCGGTGAGCAAAGACCGGAACGGCGAGCGGCTTGAAGTCTTCGGGAGTGCAGAAGTTGCGGGCGTCTAGGAATGCCATGGCTTGGGCGGCGCGGTAAAGCGCCTGTGCTCCGCGCGGTGAGACTCCGAGCGACAAATATTCTGACTCGCGTGTCCGGCGCACGATTTCGAGAGCGTAGGTCACCAGAGATTCATCCACGCGAATGCGCTTCACGGCTTCCTGCATTTCGAGCACGTCTGCTCCGGTGAGAACGGGACGCATGTCCTGCAGAACTCCTGCTCCTGCTTCAGAGCGCAGAATCTCGCGCTCGGCTCCGGCTTCGGGATAGCCCATGCGCACTCGCATCAGGAAGCGATCGAGTTGTGATTCGGGCAGAGGATAGGTTCCGTGATGCTCGACTGGGTTCTGCGTGGCGATCACCAGAAACGGCTGCGGCAGTTCGTAGGAATGCGCGTCGACTGTGACCTGGCCTTCGTTCATGGCTTCGAGCAGCGCGGATTGTGTCTTCGGGGTGGTGCGGTTGATCTCGTCGGCCAGCAGCACGTTGGTGAAGACCGGACCGCGCTTGAACTCGAATTCTTGTTCCAAAGAGGAATAGACCGAGATGCCGAGCACGTCCGAAGGCAGCATGTCGCTGGTGAACTGCACGCGCTGAAAGGTGCAATCGATGGCGCGTGCGAGGGCCTGTCCCAGCGTGGTCTTGCCGACTCCTGGGACGCCTTCGATCAGCAGGTGGCCGCGGGCGAAGATGCTGACGAGCGCGAGCCGGACGACGTCGTCCTTGCCGCGAATCACGCGGCGGAGAGCTTTTTCCAGTTCGGCAGCCTTGTGGGATACGGCGATTGCGGTCTCTGGGGACATTGGTCTGGATTTTACTACCTGACGTTGCTGCGGCGGAGTTACCGATGTCACTGGACTTCAGCTTTCAGCTGCTAGCTTCCAGCTGCTAGCGTCGAGTCCCTCAGCGGCTAAAGCCGGCGTCTTTGTTGCCTCTGTACGGCACGACTGAAGTCGTGCCCTTCCCAAAACCATTTTATGAGATTGCAGACAGCGACTGGTTACTCGTCTATTTGAGAACGCAAGCGTTAAGCAAAGCTTGCAACGAATCAGGCTAGTAGCTAGCAACTGTTTTACTGCGTGAACTCTGCCGGTCGTCCGGTGAGGCGCTCGATGCGCTTGGCGATCGGGGGATGAGTGGAGAATAAATTTCCAAAGTTTACGCCGAGCAGTGGTTGGATGATGAACAGATGCGCCGTCGAGGGTGTGGCCTGCATGGGCATACGGCGCGAGTAGGCGTCGAGCTTCTGCAAGGCGCTAGCCAGGGCATAGGGATTGCCGGTGTAGTGGGCGCCGGTGGCGTCGGCCTGATACTCGCGCGAACGCGACACGGCCATCTGAATCATGGCAGCGGCGATGGGTGCCAGAATCAGCATCAACAGCCCGCCTATCCCACCTCCGCGGCGATCGCGGCTGCCGCCGCCAAAAAACATTCCAAAACGCGCCAGCAGAGTGATGGCGCCGGCGATGGTGGCCGCCACTGAACTGATCAGGATGTCGCGGTTGCCCACGTGCCCGAGTTCGTGCGCCAGCACGCCTTCCAACTCTTCATCATTCAGTAAACCCAGAATCCCATGGGTCACCGCTACCGACGCGTGCTTCGGATTGCGTCCCGTGGCAAACGCGTTGGGCGACTCGGTGGGGATCACATAAATCTTCGGCATGGGCAGGCCGATCTTCTGGGTCAGCCGTTCGACGATCTCGTAAGCGCGCGGCAGTTGTTCACGCGTGACCGGTTGCGCGCGGTAGGTGGCAAGCGCAATCTTGTCGGAGAAGAAGTAGGCGCCGAAGTTCAGCGCAACGGCGACTGCCAGCGCCAGCATCATCCCATTCTGGCCGCCGAAATGTTCGCCGATGAACATCAGCAGCAGCGTAAGGGCGGTCAGCAGGAACGCAGTCTTGAAAGTGTTTCCCATAATCGGATCTCACCTATTTGATGTTACGCCTTGCAGGGAGATGCAGTTCGGTCCGTTCGGCGAATTTGCTGTCGACAGAGATATACCCCCCTCCCCTCGATCCATTGGAATCACCCTCTCAGGGAAGAATCGCGAATTGATCTCTTGCAATCAATCGCTTGCGGGTAAAATCCTGAAAACAATGCAGTTATGACCTCGGTGCTTGAACAGTTGTCGCGCTTTCGCCCCGACAATGATCGTCCGTCGAACCTGTGGATGACAAGGTCAGATGTCACAGTGCGGGAGTGGCTGGCCTCTCGCACTAGACGCACGAAATGGAAATGCCCTGCTAGGCTTGTGGCGGCGTTGGTGGGTAAGGGGTCCCCTTCGGCTCCGCTCAGGGCCGGCTTTCGACTCCGCAAACCGATTCGCTTTGCGAATCGGTTTGCTACGCTCAGGATGACAGTCCCTGATCGGCTCTACACGAGCTTTTTCCTGGGGCGGCGTTTGAAAAGCGGGAATCCCCAGGCGCCTGCAGACAGCAGTGCTCCGAAGAGAATTACGGCGTCGATGCTGGAGCGGCCTTGGGGCGACCAGTAGACGTCTTTCAGATTTAGCCAGAGAGCGAATTCGTCCAGCGTTAGCGCTGCGCCCACGCCGTAGAGGATAGACATCAAGCGGCTCAAGAGCAGCGAAGAATCGTCCTCGCCGGTGCCGATGTCGGCCAGCCATCCGTAGCCCACCGCCAGCAGAATGATGATGCCGAAGACCAGATGATGAATGTGGCGGCCATCGTGTTCGATGAAATGAAAGGGCGGAATGTGGTGCAGGACGGCGAAGACTACCGCGCGGACTCCCGCGAACGTCAGGAAGAAACTTACGGAAGCCACAAAAAGACGGCGGTGCGGGCGGTCGGGGATGCGTTCGTGGATCGCTTGGCCCAGGGACGTGCCGTAGCTCGAGAGCAAAAGGAAAGCTGTTACTACGATTGCCAGCAGGAATATGAACCAGGTGTAGGCCATGGGGTATTAGAGCATTAAGGTCGATGGCCGGAAACAGCAGGTTCCTCACCCGCGCTTTGCGCGGGGTCGGAATGACAAATTTTTCTTGGATTTACGCGTTAGGCCGCGCCTTCCGAATTACATTTTGCATTTACGCTTTTTGCGCTTCGCGTTTCAGGGCGCGCTCCAGGGTTTGGTCGAGGGCGGACTTGGCCTTTTCGTATTCCACTTGCGAGATTTGGCCTTGGCGGCGTTCGACTTCCAGTTGGAAGAGTTCTTCTTTTAATCCTTGGAGCAGCATGGAGGTGGGGCGCGCGCGGCTGTTCACTTCAGCGGGAGCGTAGTCGTCTTCGAGTGTGGTTGCTGACGCGGAAGAACCCGGCGTTTGCCGGGCCAGAGCGCGGGCCGCGGACTGTTGGCGCACGGCTACGTAGACACCGCCAAGGATCAAAGCTGCCGCGATGCTTCCGAGGATCTGCCATCGGTATTTCTGCAGAGGGTCGGGGGCGTCGATTGGCGGGCCGAGTCCGCCGCCGGGGCGGTCGGTGGCCTGGGCGCCGGGGCTGGTCTGTGCGCCTTCCGAGCTTTGTCCTTGCCCTTGTCCCTGAGCGCCGGCTTCCTGAGGTTCTTCGAGTGCGCCCTCGCCGGTGACTTTGAAAGCGAGATTCTCTCCGAGCCTGGTGTTAGATGCGACTTCCATAATGGCGTTGGGCTCGCCGGGATAGCTTCCGGA
>DATHOK010000049.1:0-7160 GCA_035484995.1 Verrucomicrobiia bacterium
AATTCCCTACGACCCCTTCCCCAACGACATCGAGAACGCGCCGATCGCGGCCAATGGATTTGCGGCGCAGTATCCCAGCCTCGACCTTCGCGACGGCGACCACGAATCCGATGCCATCGCCAACTTCTCCTGGGTCCACACTTTCAATTCAAAACTCCTGCTGACCGTCTCCCCGTTCTTCCATTACAACGCCGCCGATTACGATAGCGCTCTCACGGATCCCGTAGCCACCACAGAACATCGCGGCTCAACCTACGGCGGCGGCCAGGTAAGCTTCGGCGCAAATTTCTCAAAGAATAATCTGCAGGCGGGTTTGTACAGTTTCTACCAGCAGGATAATGAACTCTTCGGCGCGATCTTCAACAACGGCAGCGGGAATCCCCCATTCACCGACACGGAGCATCCCACCGGCAGCCTCGAAGCCTTCTTCATCGACGACAAATTCAAGCCCGTTCCCTGGCTGACGTTAACCGCCGGTATGCGTCCAACGCACTTCTCTGGCGGAGTCTCCGAAAACGCAATCAGCCCGTGCTTCGGCATAGCCCTCAATGTTCCCCATCTCAACTGGATCTTCCGCGCTTTCTACGGCCACTACTACCAGGCTCCGCCGCTGATCACCGCCTCTGGCCCGCTAATCCAATTCGCCACCGCCAACAACCTCGGATTCATCAAGCTCAACGGCGAGCGCGACGAAGAGCACCAGTTCGGACTAACCATCCCTTACCATGGCTGGATTCTCGACGCCGACAATTTCCGCACCAACGTAGTGAATTTTTTCGATCACAACAACATCGGCGAGTCCAATCTCTTCTTCCCCATCACCATTGCCCAAGCGGTGATCCGCGGATGGGAACTCACTCTCCGCTCGCCGCGCATCGCCCATCGCGGCCAACTCCACCTCGCCTATTCCAACCAGATTGCCGAAGGAGGCGGAGCCATCACCGGCGGTCTCACCGATTTCTCCCTGCCCGCCGGCCTGTCTCCGCTCGATCACGACCAACGCAACACCCTCAACGTGGGCGGCGACGTCACGATCCCGTGGCGCGCCTACGCCTCCACCAACGTCTACTACGGCTCCGGCTTCAGCAACGCTTTCCCAGGCCAGCCATATCCCGGCGCCTATCTGCCGCAACACACCACCTTCGATCTTTCCGTCGGCAAAGATTTCCGCGAGAGCATTTCCGCTTCGCTGAACGCCATGAACGTAGCCAACCGCCGTGTCGAACTCGATAACAGCGTTACCTTCGGAGGATTCCACTGGAACAACCCGCGCGAAATCTACGTCGAACTCCGCTATCGCTTCCATTACTAGGAGACAAATGTCTGAGAGAAAGGGTCTAAGATTCGTATCAGGGTATGCCTTCAGGCATGCCGTAGCTGCGACACGATCAATCGCGCCTTCAGGCGCTGCGATTCTAAAACTGAAAGGTCAACGAAGACTGGATATGCTCCACAAATTCAATTCATCCCCACATCCCGCAATCTTCTGCCTCTGCGCCCTGCTGATCTTCTCCGCCGCCTGCAGCAGCACACCCTCACAGCCCGGCGCCACAAACGCTCCATCCTCTGCCAAGCGCTACGCCTTTAAGGGCAAAGTCATGTCCGTCGACAAAAACGCCGGCAGCGCCAACATCGACAACGAACCCATCGCCGGCTTCATGGACCCAATGGTCATGTCCTACACCATGAAGCCGCCCGCCGCACTCGATCAACTCCAACCCGGCGACACCATCACCGCCGATGTAGTCGTCCAACCCGACAACACCTACTGGCTCGAGAACGTCAAAGTCGTCGCCCATTCGCAAGCCCCAGCCGACAAACCCACATCCAGCATCCACATCCCGTCTCCAGGAGACCAGGTACCCGACTTCAAGCTCGTCAACCAAAACGGCCAGCACACGTCACTGCATCAATATCGCGGCGAGACTTTGCTTCTAACTCTCATCTACACTCGCTGCCCGTTCCCCGATTTCTGCCCGCGCGTCAGCCACGAGTTTGCCACGATCGACCGCCAGGTCCGCGCCGATCCCGCCCGCTACGGCAAGACTCACCTGCTCAGCATCAGCTTCGATCCCGCCCACGACACCCCCAAAGTTCTGCGCGCCTACGGATTCTCCTGCGCCGCAACCAAAGACTCCGCCCTGTTCACGCACTGGGAGTTCTCCGCGATTCCGCAGCCCGAGCTGCAGGAATTCGCCGATTATTTCGCGCTCACCTACAACGAAGACGGCGGACTCATCACCCACTCCCTCAGCACCGCCGTCATCTCTCCCGACGGAAAGATTTACCGCTGGTATCACGGCGCCGACTGGCTGGCCTCCGACCTGCTGCAGGACATCGCTGCCGTCCACACCGCAGGTTGACTTCGGGATCGGCAAGGGCACTACGTTTAGTCGTGCCGTTAAAGTCGTCTAGAATGTGTCCGCTTCAGCGTCTGGGTTAGCTGTTTTTCACAGCCGTAAGCCATGCCGTATGCGAAGCTTTGAGATCGGGACATTAGCCCTTCGCGAGTCGGAACGAAACACGTCACTGAAGAGAAGACCGTAAAGATTCAAAACGGAGAAGGCAATGAAATACATTTTCGTTCTTCTAGCCACGCTGGGAATCGTCGTCTCTGCCCTCGCTCTGCGCGAGCATTACCGCACCGAAGGCGATGCCCCCTGCAGCATTAACGAGCGCTGGGATTGCGGCATCGTCAATAAAAGCCCCTACGCCGTCGTGCAAGGCACCGGAATCCCTGTCGCTGTCCTCGGCATCGCCGGATATCTCCTCATCGGCGCCCTGGCCTGGCGCCGCGCCTACAGTCTGCTCCTACTCGCAGCCCTCATAGGCCTGGCCTTCTCGCTCTACCTCGCCCGCATCGAGGCCCACGTTCTCGGAGTCTGGTGCATCTACTGCGTAATCTCCCTCGGCGATATCTCGCTGATCACGCTGCTAGCCCTTGGAACGGCAGCCGTCCCGCTATTTCGCAAGTCATCCGTAAGACCCTCATAACGCCCAGGAAAATCGAGAAGAGCACAAGTGGGGACGGTCGCATTCGCGAGCCCAGCGAGCGAAGCAGGCGGACATCCCCGATTCGCATTTTTACAATCTAACGAACCGGATAGGGCATAAGATAATGCTGTTCAGCCGCCGCGTACCTTCGCCATGGAGGGAGCTTCCCATGTTTCAGTTCATGTTTCGGATTATGTTTCTCATCAAGAGAAGCAAATCTTTCATCGCCGTACCCGCCCTGCTATCAATTTTGTGCGTCGGATGTGGCAGCAACCGTTCCACGAACAACAACATGTCGCAGGCCCAGGCCCAGGCGCTGGCGCAACAGTTCGCACAGGCTCTCACTCAGGCTGTGAGCGGCGCAGTTCCCTCGACTGCGACCAGCTACGCCCGCCCGAGCCTTTCAACTGTGGTGAGCGACATTCACCCAGACGCCTTACGGGGGTGCACTTCAACCTCGAACGGCGAAAACTGCAACATTCCCATCTCCTTGATGAACTACCCATGCGGCGGCCCTCAAGGCGGGACCATCTCCGTCACCGGTGACGTCGAGGGCACTCTGACCAATACCGGCAGTGGCTCCTTAAGCACCCAACTCGCGATAACTCCGGCCAATTGTTCCGTGTCCAACCTGACCGTGAACGGCGACCCGAGCATCAACGTCGGTGGCCAAATAAACTTCACCAACAACGAAACGCCAGTCTTCCCCGTAACCTTCACAGAAACCGGAGGCATCTCCTACGGCCCCAATCCCTCGGGAAGCTGCCAGGTCAACGCGACGTACACGATTAATTCTTCTCTCGCCTGCACGATCAGCGGCACGGTCTGCGGTCAAACGGTCAGCGGAAGTTGCTGAGAGCAGAAGTTGCTGAGAGTGACGCAGGCCTTCAGGCCTGCGTCAAAAGGGCCCCCGCCAGGAAATACCGCGTCGGAAAAGAGCGGCGTCATCCCGAAGCCCCGCGTTTTCTCCAGCGGGGCGAGGGATCTCGCGCTCCACGAATGCCGCACCCCGCCCGCCCTAAATAAAAGAGAGGCAGACCAGGCAGCCCGCCTCGCGAAAAATTCCTAAATATCCAGATTCTTTACATCCAGCGCATTTTCTTCAATAAACTTCCGCCGCGCCTCCACATCCTCACCCATCAGCGTGGTAAAGATGGTCTCGCACTCGGCAATATCTTCCAGCTTCACCGAAAGCAAAGTGCGCCGCTCCGGATCCATCGTCGTCTCCCACAACTGCGGAGCCGTCATCTCACCCAGACCTTTATAGCGCTGCACATCATACCCGCGGCTGCCTTCTTTCTTCACATACTCAAACAGCTCGCGCGCCGTAGCCTTCTCGACCGGCTCGACAACGGCTTTGTGCTTGGGCGCAGCCTTAACACCTTTCTTGTCAGACTTCTCGCCGTTCTCCGCGCTTTCCTCGTCCGTTTCATCTTCCTTGCTGGCCGCGGCAGACTTGACCACAGCTTCCACCACAAACGGCGGCTCCAGATAAGGCTCAATCTGCTTGAACTTGGAAATCAACTGCCGGCATTCCGCGCTCGAAGCCAGCTCCCAGTTGATCACATGCTCCGAGCCCTGTGAGTTCACAAAGCGTACTTCCCAAAGATTGTGCTCTTCATCAAAACGCGACTCGACGCTTTTGAACTTCCGGTCTTTCTGCAGCTTCTTCAATTCCCGTTCCAGCTTCTCGATCTTCTTCGGCGGAGTCTTTTTGTCCCCTTCGAAATCTGCATGCTTCGAAAAATCCAGCCGAGGCAGCAACTCGGTAACGCTCTCATCGCGCAACCGCTTGTTTACCTTGTCGAAGAAGTTCAGATACTCCTTCAGCACTGTCATAAAGCGGTTCAGAGCGGCGCCTTCCAGTTTGGCCGCGCCCTCGCCATAGCGCACCGTCACTCCATCTGCCCCGCGCTTCAGCGTCACCTTGTCAAAGGCATCATCGTCCTTGATGTACTGCATCGACTTGCCCTTCTTGATCGAATACAGCGGCGGCTGCGCAATAAACACATTCCCGCGCTTGATCAGCTCCTGCATATGCCGGAAAAAGAAAGTCAGCAGTAGCGTTCGAATGTGCGACCCGTCCACGTCCGCGTCCGTCATCAGAATGATTTTTCCGTAGCGCACCTTGGTCGGATCGAAATCAT
This sequence comes from Verrucomicrobiia bacterium, assembly GCA_035484995.1. GTDB lineage: Bacteria > Acidobacteriota > Terriglobia > Terriglobales > Acidobacteriaceae > Sulfotelmatobacter. The sequence continues at coordinate 5,142 of DATHOK010000049.1, forward strand.
CCTTCGCAATGCCGGTGCCAAGCGCCGTAATCATGGCGCGAATTTCCTCGTGCGCCAGCATCTTGTCGTAGCGAGCCTTCTCTACGTTAAGAATTTTGCCCTTCAGCGGCAGAATCGCTTGAAACCGCCGGTCGCGTCCCTGCTTCGCCGTCCCGCCAGCCGACTCACCTTCCACCAAAAACAATTCACACCGGTTCGGATCGCGCTCCGAGCAATCCGCCAGCTTCCCCGGCAACCCACCCGAATCAAGCGCCCCCTTGCGCCGCGTCAGATCCCGCGCCTTGCGAGCCGCCTCGCGCGCCCGCGCCGCGTCCACAGCTTTGTTGATGATCTTCCGCGCCACGGTGGCGTTCTGCTCAAAGAACGCCCCCAGCCGCTCATTGATGAAGGCTTGAACGATTCCGGCAATATCGGAATTCAGCTTCCCCTTGGTCTGCCCTTCAAACTGCGGCTGCGACAGCTTTACGCTGATCACCGCGACTAGCCCTTCGCGCACATCATCACCGGTCAGATTTTCTTTGACGTCCTTGAAGAGGCCCATCTGCTGCCCGGCATAATTGATCGTGCGTGTCAAAGCCATGCGGAAGCCCGAAAGATGAGTGCCCCCGTCGATCGTATTGATGTTGTTCGCGAAACTGAACACCGACTCCGAATACCCGTCGTTGTACTGCAGTCCAATCTCCATGGCTACGCCGCTGCGTTCCGCTTCCATGTAGATCGGCTTGTCGTGCAGCAACTGTTTGCCGCGGTTCAAATGCTTGATGAACTCCGCGATGCCGCCGTTGTATTTGAACTCGGTGTGCTTGGCCTCGCCACTCTTCGCGTCAGTCGAGCGCTCGTCGGTCAGCGTGATCAGCAGCCCCTTGTTCAGGAACGCCAGCTCGCGCAGCCGCTGCGCCAGGGTGTCGTAGTTATATTCCACCGTCCCTGTAAAAATGCTTCGATCCGGCAGGAAGTGAACTTTCGTGCCACGCTTCTTGGTGGCGCCCGCTTTCGCCATCTTGCTGGTGGGGTCGCCCTTCGAATAAGTCTGCTGCCAGGTAGCCCCATCACGCCAGATTTCTAGATCAAGTTCTTCACTAAGCGCGTTCACGCAAGAAACGCCCACGCCATGCAATCCGCCTGAAACCTTGTAAGTGGACGAATCAAATTTCCCTCCGGCATGCAAGGTAGTCATCACCACCTGCGCCGCGGAAACTTTTTCCCCGTCGATCACCATGTCATCCACAGGGATCCCGCGGCCATCGTCGACAACAGTGATGCTGTTGTCGATGTGAATCGTGACTTCAATCTTGGTCGCGAATCCGGCCAGCGCTTCGTCGACGGAGTTGTCAACCACTTCGTAAACGAGATGATGCAAACCGAGGTCGCCGGTCGATCCGATATACATCGCGGGGCGTTTGCGCACCGCTTCCATGCCGCCAAGCACTTTGATCGAGTCGGCAGTGTAGTCGCTATTGCCGCCGCCATTCCCGGCGGTGATCGGCGTCACAATTCCGTTTTTTGTTTTAGTTTCGACGATGGGAGTATTGATCTCTTTGGTGGCCATTCCGCTCCGCGGGAGAATGCCCCGACTTTCTCTCAGAACTGGGCCCGGTTACATCTTGAAAATGAGCCAGAAAACCCGCCCCAACCCAGACTCTGGACTGCGCCCACGAATTGACTTCAAGTGATTGAAATATCTTGTACTTAGGTTCGTTCGGCGACTGTCAAAATTATACCACGAAACGCCTACTTTTTCGACCCCGCAAAGGCCCCGAATCGGCCCAGTAAACGTCCCATTTTGAGCCTGTTCTGCAGGCTTTTCGAGGCCTGCGGAACAGTCGCCAGTAAACCTAAGAAACCCGCATCGATGAGTTTCGTTTTCCGGCACCTCGAACTAGTTCGCCGCCATCTAACCACCTGACCCTGATAAAATAGACGGACCGGAGTTACCGACCTATAAATGCCAGTTCCTGTTTCACAGATGTGGACCGTTTCGTCCTACGTCCTGCGCCAGAAATTAGCCGGCCGCAAGCA
>DATHOK010000050.1:0-20594 GCA_035484995.1 Verrucomicrobiia bacterium
CGAAACAACAAATAATCTAGAAACGGAACGAGCGGCGCGCCCTTGCCTCCGGCCGACATATCTGCCGGACGAAAATCCGAAACTACTGGAACGCCAACACGGGCCGCGATGACAGCCGCCTCGCCCGTCTGCCAAGTCGCGGCCACTTTCCGTCCAAGAAAGAGCTTAGGCTCGCCCTGATGATAAAGCGTTTGACCGTGGCAGCCCACCAACTCAACTTTTGTCCGAAACCGTCGCGCCGCTGCCAGTACCGCATCGGAATAAAGTTCCCCCAGCAGGAAACTCAGCCGTGCCAGATCCGCCACGCTGGCTCGCGAAGCATTCATCGCCGCCAACACCTGTGCCCGAACCTTCTTTGGGTATGGGTACTCAGCGTGCCCGAGCAACTTGAATTGGTGCGGACGCTCTCGTCCGCGACTGCCGGCAGCCCTGTCGGATGCGCCGTGGGAGCCCGATTCGCGCCGTTCGTTCATTCGAACTGAGTCGATTCGAACTGAGTTGATTTGAACTAGAGCGACATTAACGCCGTCGGCGGACGTTCCGCTCATCACCCCCGCTACAATCATGTCTTTCTTCATCTCCGCAGCCGCAGCTTCTCCGCGCGATCCAGAGCTTCCAGCCGCACCTGCTCGCTGAATTCCCACAGCTTTCGCGAGAGCTTTTCAGCGGTCGTGGCAGATGGTTCTTTCACTCTCCTCAGTATCTTGGTCGACTTCTTCTTGAACTCCAGCACTCGTCGTATCGATTCCTCGACGCGCCTCGCAAGCTTAGGCTCGCGCTCCGCCGTCTTTGAAAGCTCTTCGAAAGCTTGGGCGATGTAGTCCTCGCGATGGCAGACCAGGCACAGATCCCCGCCGGCTCGAATGAATTCAACCGCCGCCGGTCCTATGGGCGCAGCCGACAAAACTCCTCCCATTTCCATATCGTCCGACACAATCAGCTTGCGATATCCAATGCGCTTGCGCAGGATATCGGAAATCCAAACCTTCGAGAGCGACGCCGGAGTCCGATCCTTCGTGACCAGTGGATACGCCGCGTGTGAAATCATCACCAGTGGCATCTGCGCGCGGAGCGTCCGGTAAGGCAGCAGATCCTCGGTCCAGAGTTTTCTCAAAGCCTTCTTGATCACCGGCAATTCATGATGGCTGTCGAGCGCGCCTTCGCCCAGACCGGGGAAATGCTTGCCACATCCCAGTATTCCCGCGGCCCGCAGGCCGGCGAGAAACTCGCGTGCGTAGGCAATCGTCTGGCGCGGATCAGCCGAAACCGAGCGTGTACTCATCACGCGGCGCGAAGCCTCGAACGCCAGATCGAGCACCGGAGCGAAGTCGATGTTGAATCCAAGAGCACGGCAATTCGCTCCGATTACTTGCCCATGCTTGCGGAAAAGTTTGCGATCGCCGGTCGCGAAGACGTCCGCCGCCGCAGGCGTGGTGCCAAGCACATCGCGAAAGCGATCGACGTTTCCACCCTCGAGATCGACGCAGGTAAACAGTGGCGTCGAAACGCATTTCTGGCTATCGCGCAGCAGCCGCCAAGTCTGACCGGCAGTCTTTATATTGCGAGCAAACAGGATCACCCCCGCCGGCTGCAGGCGGGTGAGCAGGGAACTGAGAAGCGGTGTCATTTCGGTGCCGTCGAAGCCGACGATCAGAAGTTGGCCGATCTGACCCTGTGCGCTCACGGAGTCGGCTCCTCCGGCTTGAGTATTGGCGTCCTGTGAATCACGGACCGAAGCCATTTCACAATGGCAAAGATTACCATCAGCAGGCCGACGATCTTTAGTATGCCTCCTCCCACGGATACCAGGTGCTTGACGGGGTAAGGAGCGTGAACCTGGGCCAGGATCACTCGAGTTAGCTCCTGAACGCCGATCAAGGCGAAACCCAACTTGAAGAGAACATCTCTGAACCTAATTGCAAGCGCCAAGCAGCAGATGGGGGTGAGGATTGCAGTCGGCGAAACTCGGCCGAACTGGTTCAAAATGAGATGCCGTGCTTCGATGACGATGAACGCGACGCAGAACAAGAGCGCCAAAACCACAGAGGTGATCGTACCCCGGTCGCTGTCGATTGTAATTTCGTAAGCTAGTTCTTGTTTCGTCGGGTCGATTCGATTCCTCTTTCCATCCTGCGGGCTTGCTACTCAATCTGCTTCTTTAACTCCGCCAGCAAATTCAGAGCCTCCAGCGGCGTAAGCCGGTTCAAATCCACTACGCGCAGCTTCTCGAGCACCGGCTGCGACAGCGGCGTGAAGATGGTCAACTGTGTCGCTGGCGGCGAAGCTCCCGGAGAAAGATGTCCCGTCGCCAATCGCTCGACGGACTCATGCTCAGCCAACACCTCGCGGGCCCGCATTATTACTTCATTCGGCAGCCCGGCGAGCTTGGCTACTTCAATGCCATAGCTGCGGTCGGCCGCACCCGGTTCAACCTTACGCAAAAATGCGATCCCGCTTCCTGTCTCTTTCACCGAAACGTGATAGTTCTTCACGCCTGCAAGCTGCTCGGCCAATTCCGTCAGTTCGAAATAGTGCGTGGCAAATAGAGTCTTCGCGCGCACCCGCACATGCAGATATTCGATGGCCGCCCATGCGATCGCCAATCCGTCATAAGTGGATGTCCCGCGGCCCACCTCATCCAACAGGATTAGCGACCGTGCCGTCGCCGTATGCAGAATCGCCGCAGTCTCCGTCATCTCGACCATAAAGGTCGAACGCCCGCGCGCCAGGTTGTCGCTGGCACCGATGCGGGTGAAGACGCGGTCGACCACGCTAAGCCGGGCCGAGCGCGCCGGAACAAACGACCCCATCTGCGCCAGAATCACAATCAGCGCCGCCTGCCGCAAATAAGTAGACTTGCCGCCCATATTCGGCCCGGTCAGCAGCAAAATAGTGTGCGTGGACGAATTCAGGTAAAGATCGTTGGGCACGAAGCGCTCGCTGCCTCCGGCCATCTCTTGCTGCTCGATCACGGGATGCCGTCCCTCGACAATCTCCAACTCGCCCGCCTCACCGGTGGTCGTGACAACAAATTGCGGCCTGCAATAACTGCGCAGAGCCGCAATGTGCGCCAGCGAGGCCAGCACATCTACCTCGGCTAACGCCAATGCCGTCTGCCGAATCCGCTTCGCTTCGGACGCAATCGCCGTTCGCAATTCGGTGAACAGACGCCGCTCGATCTCGGCTATCTTTTCCTGAGCATCGAGAATCTTGGCCTCATATTCTTTTAACTCAGGAGTGGTAAAACGCTCAGCGCCTACCAAAGTTTGCTTGCGTTCATAATCCTGCGGAACCAGATGCAGATTCGGCTTCGAAACCTCGATGTAGTAACCGAAGATGGAATTGAATTTGACTTTGAGTGAGGTGATCCCGGTCCGCCCACGTTCCCGCTGTTCGATCTGTGCCAGCACCTGCTTGCTGTTGCGCGAGAGTTCGCGCAATGCATCAAGATCACGATCTACGCCCGCCGCAATCACACCTCCATCGGCGAAACTCAGCGGAGGCTCGGGCACAATCGTATTCTCAATGCGTCCGCGCAGGTCACCGAGTTCGTCGAGCAAGCTGTGCAAAGTCTTCAACCGCTCGGCCGCGAGCCGTCCCACGGCAGCCTTAATTCCCGGAATCTTCGCGAGCGATGCAGCCAGGGCCAGCACATCGCGCGGATTCGCCGTCTCCAGCGTAACCCGACTCAGAAGCCGCTCCAGGTCGAGCACGCCGTCAAGGGCGCGGCGCAATTCCTCGCGTGCGATGATGTCTTTTACACCCGCTTCCACGGCATCGAGCCGCGCATTGATTTCTGCCAAATCGAGCGAGGGCCTCAGTAACCACGCCCGGAGCAACCGCTTGCCCATGGGCGTAACCGCGGCATCGATTGAGCGAAACAGAGTAATGCCTGCGTCCGTCCCGGCAAACAGTGGCTCGATCAATTCCAGATTCCTGACCGTAACCGCATCCAGCACGAGGCAGCTTTGCCGCTCGTACCAGCCGATGCGGTCGACGTGATCGAGCGACCCACGCTGCGTCGAGCGCACATAGTAGAGAATCGCCCCGGCGGCGGCCGCGGCCGCGGTCCGGCCGGCCAGCCCAAATCCCTCGAGCGATAAAACTCCAAAATGATTTTCCAGCAGCGGGATGGCATGATCGGGCGCGAAGATCCAGTCATCCAACGGAGTGTCGGCACAGGTAAAGCCCGCTGCGCGAGGCTGAGGCGTTTGCGTGGGCGATGGCTGCGTAGGCAAGGCGCGGCTGGTTTTAGTCTCAAAGAGCGGAGCCTCCGACCCGTACAACAACTCTTTCGGTCGCAGTTGCTCCAGTTCTTCCTGCACTCGACGCAACGCATTCTCGCCGGAGAATTCGGTGGCGCGAAACTCCCCAGTGGAAAGATCAAGCGCGGCAAAGCCAACGTGCTCTCCGACCTGGGCCAGCGCCGCGAGAAAATTATTTTCCTCTGACCCCAGCAGGGAGTCGGCGGCTGTTCCGGGCGTGACCACGCGCGTCACTTCGCGCCGCACTAATTTCGTGCCGATCTGCTTCTTCGCCAGCCGCGCATCCTCCATTTGCTCGCAGATCGCCACCTTAAAGCCTTTGCGGATTAGCTTTCCGATGTAGCCTTCCGCCGCGTGGTGCGGCACCCCGCACATGGGCACCGCGATGCCTTTCTCCTTGTTGCGCGAGGTGAGCGTGATCTGCAGCTCTTTGGAGGCGACAATCGCATCATCAAAGAAAAGCTCATAAAAATCACCCAGGCGAAAAAACAGCAGCGCGCTTGGATGCTCTTTCTTGACGGCAGCATATTGCCGCATCAGCGGAGTGGACGGCTCGGTCATCGTTTCAGTCGGAGCAGTGGGCTTGGCGCGGATTATAACAAGTTCAGATTCCTTAGGTTTCAAGGTTGCGAGGTTTCAAAGTTTCACGATTCCCAAAACAATACCTGGTGCACATTCTCTTTGAGACGCTGAAACATTGAAACTTGCTTGACGCAGCTTCTCCCACAGTGTTTACCTAACAGTTGAAGCGGCTTGTAACTCATTGAAAAGGCGTGACATACTCGTCTGGAGTGTCTATGATTGGCTATAAGATAAGTGATGTGACCTAGACTTATCTTAAAGGAGTAGGCGATCAAAATGACGAAAGTAGAAGAGAAAGCATTGATCAAAGCGAGGTTCGATGCAATCGCTCCAAAGCCGGAAAGTTGCAGCGGCTTGTGAAGAGATGAAGGCGAGGATGGAGCATCCGAAGGCTACGCACAGTCACCTATACGATCTGGGACGCGCCGAAGTGCTACTATTCACAAACAACAATGTCTGCAGATCCAAGAGATCAGCCAGCAGGAGGGTCAAATGGAACCGACGATTACGATTGATCGGAGTGTGCCCGCACCCCCATCTCTGTGGCCGATCACGCTGCAAGCTTTCGTGGGTGCACTTTTCGTTGGCAATCAGGTTCTAGAGCGCTGGGGAACTTTCGACCTCTATGGCAAGTTCATGGGAATTGCTATTCTAATCGGCCTTGTGTCGGGCCCGGCTGTAGAACTGTGGAGAAAACGCTCCGGCAAGGAAGTGAGATTCAGCAACCTCGCGACAAGTGGCTACACGTTGGTGTGGTTGACGGTCATTTTGTTCAGTCGCCATTTACGCTGATGAGCGAGTGGACAGCTGTCGCGGAGAATCTTAAAAGTACGGACAAGCTTCCGAACGACTCCCCACTGTTGAAATATCCCCATTACACTCATTGTCCGATGGTCACAATTTGTCAATGAGTGTAATCGCCTGTTAACAACAATTAAGTTTGTCCGCCTCAGGCATCTTAGGGAATAACCTCGAACACCGTACCCGCATTGTCTGTTGTGGCGCCGGTGGTTTCTCCGTATAGGTTCCCCATGCAACCGAGGATCACGCCCGCCGAGGGAGTAGCGCCGTCGGCGCCCCCGGTAAACGCATGAAGCTGCGTCTCAGTCCAGGTCTCCGAGTCCGGCGAAAGTTTGAATACCGTTCCGCAGCCCCCCAGGCAGGTCAGCGGATTATTTGGGGAGCCGCCGAACATCGTCGTCCCATAGAGATTGCCGGCGGTGTCCAAGGTCAAGCCCCCCCACGGAGCTGCCCCATCGGTTCCCCCTTTGAAGGTGTAGAGTACCTTCTCAGTCCAGCCGCCGGTACCCGGCGACAGTTCGAAAACTGTACCTTGGATTGCGCCTTGTCCCCCCTCTGTGGTGGTGCCGTACAGGTTGCCTGAAGCGTCAAAAGTCAAGCCGCCGGCGGGGTAGCTCCCGTCATCATGCACGCTGCCGCGGAAGCCGTGCAGTATCGTTCTCGTGTTGGTGGCAAGGTTGAATTCATAAACGCCGCCGTTGGTACCGACGCCGCCGTTCGAGAACACGCCGTAAAGATTCCCGGAAGGGCCGAAAACGACGCCGCCTTGGGGGTTATACCCGCTCGCGCAAATACAGAAACTCGATAGAACTGTCTCGGTCCATCCTGGGCCTACGTACGTTAGTTTGAAGAGAGTACCCTGACCAGCGGCCCCGCCTCCGGGGGTGGTGCCATACAGGTTGCCTGCAGTGTCGAAAGCCAGGCCCCCCGCGTTCTCCTGCTCCATTCCATCCACACATCGACCGCCCGCTTTGCAGAATGAATACAGAGTTGTCTTCGTCCAGCCGCCGGAGGAGTTGCGGATCAGCTCGACTATGGTGCCGGCGTCATGTGGCCCTCCCCGTACTGTGGCGCCGTATAAATTCCCAGAGCCATCGAAGACCAGGCTGCCGAAAGGCCCGACCCCATCATTTCCACCGCGAAAGTTGTACAGCGCTTTCTGGACCCACGTCGAACCGCTCGGAGTTAACTCGAATACCGTTCCAGAACCGAATTCTCCGCCGGCGGCTGCTGTGCCATAGAGGTTGCCGGCAGTGTCGAAGATGAGACCACCGATCGGAGCTTGTGCGGGCCCGTTTGGGAAGTTGTAGATTGTGGTGCTCGTCCACGTGCCCGAAGCAAATGTGAGCTTGAAAACAACGCCGAGCGAGGAGTTCGTAGCTCCCAGACTGTCTGCTCCGTAAAGATTTCCAGCGCTGTCGAGTATGAGACCGCCCATGTATTCTCTTGTAGGACGCAGGGTGGTTTCGGTCCAGCCACCGCTGCCATGCGTCAGTTCAAACACACCTTGGTTGTAGGCCGCGCCAAAGACGTTTCCTGCACCATCGAGAATCACTCCGCCCAGAATATTCTGCTCCGTCTGTTCCGGGTTCGGAAAAGCGAAAAGGACGCTTTCGCTCCATCCGCCAGAAACCGGCGTCAGCTCGAATACTCCGCCGATGCCGGTGGCGCCGAAGAGATTGCCCGCGGCATCGAAAGTGAGCGATGCCTGGGGATACGCGGTGTCGGTTGTGCCTCCCTGGAACGCGTAGAGTATTTGCTCCGTCCAACCTGTGGAACGTACGAGCTCAAACACGGTGCCAAAGCCGGCTGTCCCACCTCCTGCCGTGGTGCCATAGAGATTGCCAGAAGCGTCGAAGATGACACCGCCCGCCGGTCCCGATCCGTCTGCGCCCCCTTTGAAGCTATAGAGAGTCTTTTCCCTCCAGGTGGGTGAGGCAGGCGTGAGCTCAAAGACTACCCCTGCGTTCGAGGTAAGGCCCGGCTCGGACGTGCCGTACAAGTTGCCTGCGCTGTCCAGAGTCACCCCCCAAGGATAGGCTCCGTCGGCGCCACCTTTAAAACTGTAGATCACTGATTCCGACCAGCCGCTCGCCACAGGCTTCAATTCGAAGATGACTCCACAACCGCCGGCGCAGGCGTTGTTGCCTCCTTGCTGCGTTGCCCCGTAGAGATTTCCCGCCGAATCCATCACCAGACCGGAGGTGGCCGGGTCCCAGCCGTCAGCGCCGCCGCGAAAGCTGTGGAGCACCTTTTCTGTCCGGCCGCCCGCTGTTGGCGTGAGTTCGAATACTGTGCCGTAGTTATTGCCGCCTCCGGCAGAAGTGACTCCATACAGATTGCCGTGTGAATCGAAAATAAGGGATCCGGCCGGCTGCGACCCGTCGGGCGGGTAGCCAAACGAGTGAATGACTTTCTCCGTGCTCGCTGATGCCGCCCCGCCAGCCGCAGCCAATACGAAAATTGCGCTAATCCAGATGCTGAGAACTGTCCGCACTGCGTTCTTCTTTGTGGTAATCATCACTCTGACTCCTCAATGCCCACGGGCCAACTCGAGTGTCATCCCGCTAGATCGCCCTGTCAAGGTGCGGGAATTCGCATGAGTACCGTTCGTTTCGTATTTCTAAGGGCATTGCTGACCTCCTTCGCGCCCTTTATGTCCTTCGGGGAAGAACTTGGATAGCACCTAGTGCGGCGCAATCACGGGTCAGATTGATCGATGATGGCATGTTCGGTGCTTGCCATCGTGGCTTTGTCTCTACCCGACATTCTCTTTGCATAGTTGTTGCAAATCCCGATTACACTCATTGACCCCGGCCCCTGGGTACTTCGCAGAAATTCCGCGTCTTCGCTCGGAACCTCTCAGCAGTTGTCATTAGTCGCGTATCGGTAAGGCGAATGGAAAGCAGTGAAACGAAAAGTGCGCGACGCTTGCGCGAAGTGCTATAAGGAAGGTGCTGGTGCGCAGCGCACGACGACGCAGGAAACTGGCTTGTCTACGTGCTTGTCTGTAAACTGCTCGCGTGGCGCTCTGTTTCGATGTTAAAGCATTGAGACCACTAGACTTAGAATGCTACTTACCTAATGCATGGAACTGCGCAAAGATCCCATCACTCGGTCCTGGGTCATGACGGGAGACGACCCAGCCGAAAGCACGCCGCGTCCTCAAACTGCCTGCCGTTTTTGTCCGGATTCACCCGCGGCCACTCAGGTGATCGCCGCTCTGCCCAGTGCCGCGGGTTGGTCGGCGCGGTCCATGGTGCATCCCGCGCCGCTCTACCATATTGAAGGCGAACCCGGCCGCCGCGGCGACGGCATTTATGACCGTATGAATTCGGTGGGCGCGCACGAAGTGCTGGTCGAGAATCCGCAGCATGACCGCCAACTCTGGAATGCCAGCGACGATGAAATCGGAATGTTCCTACGCCTTGCCGCCGAACGCATCCTCGACCTTAAGCGCGACCCGCGCATTAAGTATGTCAGTCTCTACAAGGACTTCGGCCCCAACGCCGGGCAGGAATTCAGCCATCCCACATCGCAGCTCACGGCAACCATGTTCGTTCCCCGCCGCGTGCTCTACGAATTGCGCGCAGGACGCGAATACTTTAAGGAAAAGGAACGCTGCGTGTTCTGCGACATTCTCAACCAGGAAGAACGTCAAGCCTCACGCGTGATCGAGGCCCGCGGAGATTACGTCGCGCTCGGCCCCTATGCTCCCCGCGTCCCTTACGAAACCTGGATTTTGCCTCGCAACCACGACGCCTCCTTCGAGCGCACGGGATTATCGAAGCCAGGATTGCGTGTGAATCTCGCCGCCCTTCTGCGCCGCACGCTGCAGCGCATTCGCACTGTCACGGAAGGTTTCCACCTCGTGCTGCACACCTCGCCGAACAGCCTGCATCCCTCGAAAACTCTCGGTTACTGGAAGACCATCGACGACGACTATCACTGGCACATCGAGATCATGCCGGTCCTCGCCGCTAAAGCCCGCTCCTACACCTTCAAAGAGGTTTACTATTCGCCGGTGAGCTCCGAGACCGCAGTGAAGCAACTGCGGGAGGCGAAGATTGACGGATGAAGTCTGGGGCGTGTTCCGCTTCTGCTGAGTACGTTTGCGATGTCCAGTAGGGATTTAGGAGACCAGGTTGAAACAGATGCTCTGTGTAGTGCTGTTGCTCGCTGCCGCATCCGCTGCCCAGACTGCCAGCAGTCCATTGGCGAACGATGCCCCATCGTCCGAAAAACGGAAAGTGCTCTGGCAAAAGCTGGAGTCGACGATTCACGATGTCGACCAGAACCTCGACGGCGTGATGGGTGTGGCCATCGAGGACCTGACCACCGGAAACCAGTTCTTCCTGCACGAAAACGAAGTCTTTGCGCAAGCCAGCTCGATCAAGATCACAGTACTCGCCAATCTTTATCTACAGGCGCAGCAAGGCAAGCTGAAGCTCACCGATCTGTACACCGTGCAGTCCTCCGACCTGGTTGCCGATAGCGACATCATGGGCGGACTCACGCCCGGCGTCACCCGCATTACCCTGCGCGATCTTGCCACCATGATGGTCGCGGTCAGCGACAACTCTGCCACCAATGTGCTCGTCGACCGGGTCGGCATGGCCAACGTCAACGCCATGCTCGATTCCCTCGGACTATCGCACACTCGCCTGCGCCGCAAGATGATGGATGTGGAAGCCGCCAAGCAAGGCCGCGAAAATATTTCCACGCCTCGTGAAATGATGACCTTGCTGGAAGACATTTATCGAGGAAAGCTGCTCGACAAAGAATCGACCGCCGAGTTCTTCAAAGTCCTAAGCACAAACAAAGATTCCTGGATTCCACGGGACCTTCCGGCCGATGTGAAGATCGCCAACAAGCCAGGCTCGCTCGAAGCCGTGCGTAACGATTCGGGCATCGTCTTTGTCGAAGGGCGTCCTTATGTGATTTGCGTGATGACCGCGTTTCTCGCGAACGAACGCGACGGCGAACAAGCCATCAGCAAGATTTCACTCGCCGCCTGGCGCATGTTCGACCGTCTCAGCCGTGCCTCGGAATACGGCCGGGTCGTGTCGCCGGGCAACGGCGCCCGTTGAACTTACCCTCTGCTCGATAAGCACGAAAGCAACGTCCGGCCAACGGCGGCTAGGGCCGGCCTCCGGCGCGGCGCAACAAACGAATAACCTCGGCGTTGTTTCGAACCTGCGCCCAGGTCAGGGGAGTGTAGCCGGTGCGGCTGCGCAGGTTCACATCCGCTCCAGCAGCCAGAAGTGCCTTCACAACGTCAGGGTTTGCCTTGGGGCTTCGGCAAGCGAGAATTAAAGCAGTTTGCCCGCTCTGATCTAACGCGTTTATGTTCAGTGCATTTCGGCTCGCATTCACATTGGCGCCCGTTGCCGCCGCCAGCAACTGCTGCACGGTCTTCAAGTCCTCTCGCGCTGCCGCCCGCATCAGATCGGTTTCATCAGGATCTTCAAGGGTTTCGCCACCACGCCCCAACTCGATCGGCCAGGCGATGGGAATGATCCGGGCCACCCTGGTGCCGATGTCCCCATTCATCCTCTGAAAATCGTTGAGCTTGAAATAGCCTCGCAACAACGGCTGAATCTGTATCCCAATCGTCGACTGCCATGCCGGACTTCCGACCGGGCGCCAGGCCGAAGCGGCGTCGTCCCACACTTGCAGGCGGAACACATTGAAGCCGTCGGCGAGGTTCCACTCAAAATGCGCATCCAGATCGCGAGTGAAGCCGGCAGGGCTGATCCACACGACAGTGCAAACCACCAGCAAAGCCGCTACCACGTAGGGCCACGCGCGCCGCCCGGCAAAGCGAGATACCACCACCGCCGCCAACCCCACCAACGCGAGCGCTTCAGTAAAAAAACCTGTCGCGATGAGCGCTTCACCAGCAATGTTCCACCAGCGCAGCCGCCAATCCAGGAACCCACCCTCATCGAAATGCCAAAATGGATTGAGATAGAGAGCTACCAGACCGGCAACAAACAGCACCGCTCCGGCTTCCAGACCATAGAGTATCCAGGTCACGCGGCGGATGTGCTTGGCGGTTGGAGTGAGCATCAGCCTCTGCCGGCGTTGTGCAGACCGGCAAGAAGAGTATAGACATTGCGCAGGGAAGGAGGAATCAAAGCCGGCATTACCGAGGCATGATGGGGGGACGAAGACAGGTTATTGCGCGCCCGCCACCTTCGCGTGTGGTGCCGGCGCCCGTTGGCGCAGAAGCAGCTCAGCTGCCTTGGGCTCCACCGGTGCGGAGAAGAAATGTCCCTGCCCCAGTTCGCACCCCAGCGCCTGCAGTTGTTCGAACTGCCGCGCGGAGTCAATACCCTCGGCAATCGCCTTCAACTTCAATTTATGTGCGAGCAGGATAATCAACTCGACCGTGTCACGCGTGCTGTGGTCAGCCAGCATTCCGGCAATCAGGCAGCGGTCGATCTTCAAGGCTGCAATGGGAAACTGCCGCAGCCCGCTCAGAGAGGAATTACCGGTTCCAAAATCGTCCAGGATCACGCCGACGCGGAGTTGCTTCAGGTGCGAGAGTACCGTCGCAGTCTGCTTTTCATCTGCAGCTGCCACGCCCTCTGTAATCTCCAGATGCAGTCGCGATGGGTCAATCCCAGTCTGCCGCAGAGTAGCTTCGAGGCCGGTGACAAAGCGGAGGTCCGACAATTGCCTGGCTGAGACATTTACGCTAACGCTGACAGGCGGCAGTGGGGAATGCTCTGTCCCAAACTTACCGTCCGAGGCATTGTCCCACGCACGCAACTGCTCACATGCTTCCATAATCACCCACTGGCCCACCGAAACCAACAACCCGGTGTCTTCCGCCGCGACCATAAACTTATCCGGTGAAATCTGACCCTGAACCGGATGCTGCCAGCACAGCAGTGCCTCAAACCCGGTGATCTGCCTGGTCTCGAGTTGCACGATGGGCTGGTAGTGCACGCAAAACTGGCGTTTCTCGAGAGCCTCGCGCAACTCGGATTCCAGCTTGAGCCGGTTGATGGCGCGGGTGTGCACTGCCTCGTCAAACACTTCGCAGCGCGACCCTCCCATCGCCTTGGCACGGCGCATGGCGACGTCGGCATCCACCAAAAGATCTTCTGCGTGCTCGTGGGTGGGCTTGCTCAAAGCGATGCCCACGCTCGCCGAAGTGCGCACCTCGCGCCCTTCCACCAGAAAAAGCTCAGCCACGGCAGCGAGGATTCGCTCGGCGACCCGCATCGCGTTGCTGGGATGGCTCACCTCTTCGAGTAGGATGGTGAATTCGTCACCGCCCATGCGGGAAAGCACTGGATCCATGGTGGAGTTTTCGAACTGCGGGCGGGAAACCGTGTCGTCATGCCGCAAGCAGGCTCCGAGACGCTGGCCAATCTCGACGATCACGCGATCGCCCAGCGCCTGACCCATGGCGTCGTTGAACGTCTTGAAGCCATCGAGATCCACAAGCAACACAGCGTGCTGCCGCTCCGGGTTGCGCCGCGCCCGGGCAAACAAGTGCTGCAGGCGGTCGAGGAAGAGACGGCGGTTGGGTAACCCGGTTAGAGCATCGTGAAAAGAGTTGTGCTCGAGTTCTTCTTCCGCGCGTTTGCGCTCGGTGACGTCGCGATTCACGATGACCAGCTTGGCGACCTCGCCCTTCTCGTTCCGGATGGTACTGGCCATCGACTCGAGCACCCGCCAGGTGCCATCTTTGTGCCGAATGCGGTATTCCAGTTTTCTGCCCACTCCCGTGCTGCGGGCCTCGCGTGCGGCCTCCAGCACTTTGAAACGATCCTCTTGATGGATCTGTTCAAACGAAGAAGTCTGGGAGAGTTCCGCCGGCGAATAACCCAGAATTTTCTTATACGAGGGACTGTTGTAAAGCCGCCGCCCCTTCACATCGACGAGGGCAATCATGTCGGCGGCGTTCTCGGTGACGATCTGAAACAGCTCTTCGCGCTCCTTTGACTTCTGGCGAGCCAGGTACATGCGGAACTGCTGGTAAATCACCAGGATGCCGAGCGCGCCCAGAGCGACCCCGTACCATTGCGGCATTATTGTGTACCTAGGCTGAGAGGAAGAACGTCCGAAGCCGGCCTTCAAGAAGGCTATCGGCAAATATGGGTGGGATGATTAGCTGGCTGCGCGGTTTCTCAAGGGTTCACTACGATCTTCCCAAACATCTGACTCCCCTCCAGATACTCATGCGCCGCCCGCAGCTCGCTGAGGGGAAACACGCGGTCGACCACCGGCTTTAGACGGCCAGCGAATACGTGGCGTAACACTTCATGCAGCTCGCCCATGGTTCCCATGTAGGAGCCGAGCAGCGTTAACTGCCGGGCAAACAGATGCCGCAGATCAAGCGCGACGTTCGGTCCAGTGGTCGCGCCGCAAGTGACCAGCGTGCCGCCGCTCTTGAGAGATTTCACACTCTCCTCCCAGGTCGCGGCGCCCACATGCTCGACCACGATGTCTACTCCCTCTTTATTCGTAATCTTGCGCACTTCTTCGGAGATCTTCTGCTGATAGTGGTTGATGCCGTAGTCCGCGCCCAGTTCGCGGCCCTTGGCCAGCTTCGCGTCATCGCCTGCGGTTGTAATCACGCGGCAGTGAAAGAATTTAGCAATCTGGATGGCGGCGATGCCCACGCCGGAACTTGCCCCTAGCACCAGCACAGTCTGTCCGGGACGAATACCGGCTCGTCCCACCAGCATGTGCCACGCAGTGACGAAAACCAGAGGCACACTGGCCGCCTGATTGAAATCGAGCGAGTCGGGAATCGGGATCACATTCGCCGGGGGCACAGAGATCAGCTCGCAGTTTCCTCCATCCACACCATTGCCCAGCACGGTAAATGCGCGGCACTGGTTCTGCACTCCGGCAACGCACTTTTCGCAATGTCCGCAGTAATGCATGGGCGCGAGCAGCACGCGCTGCCCCGTTTTGAATCCGCCGACGTACTCGCCCACCCCGACCACTTCGCCCGCGACGTCGCTGCCGAGAATGTGCGGCAGCTTCACTCCTGGCAGCCCCTTGCGCACCCAGATGTCAAGATGATTCAGCGCACACGCGCGCACGCGGACCAGCACCTGATCCTTGCGGGGCTCCGGATCGGGCACATCTTCGTAAGTCAAAACTTCCGGCCCGCCGAATTGATGAATGCGGACAGCCTTCATAATGGTCTTCTCCCAAAAGTTTGAAACTAACACAAAATGACTTGAGTTTGACTCTCTCCTATTGACCGACCGATAATCAGACGGGCAAGCCGCCTCCCGCCTTATGGACATCTACGAACAAATCGTTCAGCTCCGCCGCGACGGACGCCGCGGGGCGGTCGCTACTATCGTTAACGTGCGCGGCTCGATCCCTTCGTTTAAGACTGCGAAGATGTTGGTCCGCGACGACGGATCGATCGTCGGCACCATCGGCGGCGGCTGCGTCGAGGCCGATGTGTGGCAAGCGGCGCGCGAAGTGATGGAATCGGAAAAGCCCCGCAGCGTCACTTTCGATCTAAATCAGGATCCGAAATACGACACCGGCCTGGTCTGCGGGGGCACGCTCGAGGTCTTCATTGAGCCGATATTACCTCCAGCGTTACTTTATATTTTCGGCGCAGGTCATGTAGCCGCAAACCTTTGCCAAGTTGCAGCCAATGCGGGGTTTGACCCGATCGTTACTGACGACCGCACCTCCTATGCGACCAAGGAGCGTTTCCCGGCCGCCCGCGAAGTGCGCGCGCTTGATTTCGATGAGGCGACCAAGCAGCTTGATCCCAGCGAAACTTCCTACATCGTCATCGTCACCCGTGGTCATCGCGACGACATGCGCCTGCTGCGTTGGGCCGTGCGGACCCGCGCCCGCTACATCGGGATGATCGGCTCCAAGCGCAAAGTGATTGGAATCTTTAAAACGTTGCGCGAGGAAGGCGTACCCGCCCATCTGTTTGACCGCGTCCACGCTCCCATCGGACTCGACATCGGCGCCGTCACCCCCGAGGAGATTGCGGTGGCGATTACGGCAGAGTTGATCGCGTTCCGCCGGCATGCAGGTGCCGGCTTGCCGCACATGAGCTGGTTCGGGTCGCGTGAGTCGCAGCCTAAACCGAACGAGACGCCGGACGCGCGAGAAGCGGCGCTCGACACGACTAAATTGTTGATTGATGATTTCTGATTGGTGATTGTCGATCGAAATCTTTAATCATCAATCAGCACTCAAAAATCAGCAATTCTTCGCTGTTCCCTGCTATCTTCGCAGCATGATTCGCGCTTCCAGCTTCGCCGGAGTGATTCTTGCCGCCGGAGACTCCTCGCGCATGGGCCGGGATAAAGCTTTGCTGTCGTGGCCCCCGCCAGTGGCGGGGCAAGCGATTTCTAACGACACGTTCCTTTCGGCCGCGATTCGTTCGCTCCTGCTGGCTACTGATTTCGTTGTGGTGGTGGTGGGAAAAAATGAACCAGCGTTGGCGCCAATTATTTATGCGGACGGAGCGTCTCTCGTGGTCAACAAAGATTCGGATCGCGGCCAGTTCAGTTCGTTGCAGATCGGCCTGCATGAAGTGCTCAACCACGGTCGCGATGCCGCCATGGTGACTCTGGTCGATCGCCCTCCAGTGAGCCCCGCGACACTCCAGATTCTGCATGGTGCCTTCGAAGCTGCCGATCCGAATATCTGGGCCGTCGTGCCTGAATTTTCCGGCAAGCACGGGCATCCCTACCTTGTCGACCGCGGTATGATTGAGGCGTTTCTACGAGTCCCGGCTACGTCGATTGCACGCGACATCGAACATCAGTATCAGGAGCACATCCAGTATGT
This sequence comes from Verrucomicrobiia bacterium, assembly GCA_035484995.1. Taxonomy (GTDB): domain Bacteria; phylum Acidobacteriota; class Terriglobia; order Terriglobales; family Acidobacteriaceae; genus Sulfotelmatobacter. Next base: position 16,455 of record DATHOK010000050.1, read on the forward strand.
ACCGGTCGACGATCCTCTGGTCGCCTTGAATGTCAACACTCCCGAGGACTACGCGGCGCTGCCGTCGCGTTGCTTTTGATCGCCCTGCGCCGTTGCGCGATTTCCTCGAGCACGTTATCGTCGATGGATGAACGCTGCCGAGTCCGAAACATTTCCTGCTGTCACCAACGAATTTCTTGATTCAATTCTCCGTCTTAAGTTGCGCGTTGCTGCCTTCGATTGCGACGGGACGCTATGGTCGGGGGATGCCGGGGAGCGCTTTTTCGATTGGGAATTGAGAGAGGGCGAACTTATTCCGCAGGACATCGATCGTCCACTGCGGGAGTGTTACGCCGCCTACAAGCGGGGCGAAGTGGATGAAACCACGATGTGCGGCAAAATGGTCACGATGCACCGGGGCATTCCAGAACTGAAGATGATGGATGCCGCTACGCGCTTCTTCGACCAGTTTTCTGTCGTGCAGATTTTCCCCGAGATGCGAGAACTGGTGCGCCGCTTGCAGGAAAATGGTTGCGAGGTCTGGGCGGTGTCGTCTTCAAATGAATGGGTAATCCGCGCTGCGATGAAGCTTTTCGGCATCCCGGAGAGCCGCGTGCTCGCTACCCAGGTGGAAATCGAGCGTGGCATCGTTACCGATCGACTGATCCGCGTACCTTCCGGCGGGGGCAAGCCGGCGGCTCTGCGCGAGGTCGTCAAGAAGGAAATCGACGGCGCTTTTGGTAATTCCCGCTGGGATCGGGACATGCTGGCAATGGCTAAGCATGCCTTTGCGGTGAACCCGAATCCCGATCTCGAGGCCGTGGCCCGCGAGCGCTGCTGGCGAATTTATTTTCCTGAGGGTACTCGTTCGCGAGGTTGAGTGTGTGCTGCCCGCCTGCCGTTTACAATTGAACAGCCAAATGTATTCCGCGCAGCTACTCGATCACTTCCAGAATCCGCGCAATGCGGGAGAAATTGCCGATGCGGACGCCACGGCAGAAATTGAGAACCCCGCCTGCGGCGACGTGTTGCGGCTGACCCTGAAAGTAGGCCGAGAGCAAATCACGAACGCCCGGTTCAAGGCGAAAGGATGCGTGGCGTCCATTGCCTGCGGCTCGGCATTGACGGAGCTGATCGTGGGGAAGACGCTGAACCAGGCTCTCGAATTGCGGCGCGAGGACGTGATTGCCGCCGTCGGCGGACTGCCGCAAGCTTCAACCCACGCCGCGCAGTTGGCCCTCGATGCACTTTTGGCAGCGCTGAGTCAGACTGGAAAGTAGCGCAAAGCTCATGCCATCTTCGCACACGCCGCTTCGCATAGCCTGCCTGCAGCCCAGCGCGACCGTCATTCTCGCCGCCGTTGGCGAACTCGACCGCGTGGTCGCCTGCACGAAGTATTGCGCGGAAGTAGTTCCTGAAATCATGGCGAAGCCGCGGACTATCCTTGCCGACTCCTGGACGGCCGATGCCGGGCAGATTATTGCAGTTGAACCCGACCTCGTCATTGCCTCTGTCCCTTACCAGGAAAAAGCGGTGATCGAGATACTCAAATCCGGAACTTCGTTTCTAGGGCTTGCGCCTAAGAGCCTGGACGATGTCTATGCTGACATTGCACTCATCGCCGGGGTGGTCGGGGCCAGCGGTCGCGGCGAGGAAGTGATCGCTCGCATGCAGCAGCATATCGAAGAAGTCCGCACCCGCACCGCTGGGGTAGCTCGTCCAAAAGTCTTTTGCGAGGAATGGGGCAAGCCCTTGATTGCGTCGCAAGCCTGGGTCGCGGAATTGGTGGAAGCCGCTGGAGGTGAGTTTCTGGGCGCACCGGGACGGCAGATTTCCGCCGAAGAGGTCGCCCGGATCAATCCTGACATCGTAATTGCCGCCTGGTGCGGAGCGGGCAACCGAGTGCCGCTAGAGAAAATCGTCGCTGAACGGAAGTGGCAGGGAACTCATGCCGCTCGCGCGTCCCGCATCTATTGCGTGCGGGACGAGCATCTCAACACGCCGGCTCCAACGCTGCTGCGCGGTCTAGACGCCCTGGCTTTTGCGATTCATCCCGAACTTTTTGCCTGCACGGAAGGAATCCGGCAGATTACTTGGGTTTCATCTTCCACAGCCGCGAATCTGCCGCTCTGAGTTAAGATTCTCCTCATGCCCGTCACCACCAGAATCGAAGAGGTTCGCAACGAAATCACCGCACTCGCTCAAGCGGCGCCTACGGCGAAGGACCTTATGCAAGGCGTCTGCAAGCTTTTGCATGAGCGCATGCTGAAATATAACTGGGTTGGCTTTTACATGCTCGAAGCCGGCGCCCAGCCGCCCATGCTGGTGCTGGAGGCTTTCGTGGGCGCCATGACTCCGCACACGCGAATTCCGCTTAACCAGGGTATTTGCGGTGCCGCCGCTTCCAGCGGCAAGACGATCGTGGTCGACGACGTCAGCAAAGATCCCCGCTACCTCGCCTGTTCTCTCGAGACGAAGTCTGAAATCGTCGTGCCGATTTTCACTAAAAATCAGGTGGCCGGCGAACTCGATATCGACAGCCATTTCCCCGCCGCGTTCGGCGTGGACGACCAGAAACTCGTCCAGTACTGCGCTGAAGTCGTCGGGAAAAAGCTGGAAAAGGGTCGCTGAGCCTGGTTTTGCTCGTAAAACCACGGAATCTTGTTCGTCCTCCGGAATCAATCTATGAAACGGGTGGTTGCAGCCGTGATCGAAAAGGATGGCAAGCTGCTGGTCTGCCAGCGGACCAGGCATCAGACCATGCCGCTCAAGTGGGAATTTCCTGGAGGAAAAATCGAAGAAGGCGAGCAGCCTCGTCACGCCCTGCGCCGTGAACTGGAAGAAGAATTAGGAATCAACGCCAAAATCGGCGACGAGATCGTCCGTCTGAAGCATACCTACCCGAACGGGGCGATGGTTGAACTGCGATTTTTTATCGTGCGCGAGTACGACGGTGAAATCGAGAACCGCATCTTTCGCGATTTGCAGTGGTCCGCGCCCAAGGACCTAGGCAATTATGATTTTCTTGAAGCGGATGCTTCGCTGGTGAAAGATTTGGCAGCTGGAAAACTGTTATGACCGCAGCAACGTTTGTCTGCAAAAAGTTCGGAGCATTCTAGCCTCCGCCTCGCAGCGTCCAGAACCACGCAATCGTCAGCCCGATCATGATCACGGTAGTCGCCCAGGCTACGGCATTGAACAGTCGCGTGTTCACGTACTCACCCATGAGTTCCTTCTTGTTGATCAGCAGCAGCATGAAGATCAGTACGAACGGCAGCACCACGCCGTTCACTACCTGCGACAGGACCGCGATCTTCACCAGCGGCAAGCCGGGGATTAAAAGCACGGCGCCGCCGGCCACAATCAGCAGCGTGTACAGCCAGTAGAAAAATGGTGCCTCGCCGAATTTCTTATCGACGCCGGATTCAAACCCCAAACCTTCACACACCGTGTAGGCCGTCGAAAGCGGCAGAATCGACGCGGCAAAGAGGGACGCATTGAACAGCCCGACGGCAAACAGAATGTAAGCGTACTGCCCGGCCAGAGGCTTCAGTGCCTGGGCTGCGTCGGCGGCATACTTGATGTCGCGGTAGCCGTGAACGTATAACGTCGCCGCGCAGGCGACGATAATGAACCACGCGACCACGTCGGTAAAAATGCAGCCCACAATTACATCCCAGCGCGAAGCGTGAAGCCCGCGCCGGGTCACGCCTTTTTCCACTACGGAGGCCTGAAGATAGAACTGCATCCAGGGCGCGATCGTGGTCCCGACCACGCCGATCACCATGTACAGATAGGCCTGTTCGCGGAACTTAGCCCACTCCGGCGGCTTGAAGGTTGCAACCGTTGCAAGTTTCCAGGCCGGATGCGCGAGCGCTCCGGCGAAGATATAAGTAATGTAGAAAAAAGACGCAGCCAGGAAAACCTTCTCCACCGTCTTGTACTGGCCTTTTACCACGATCAGCCATACGATGACGCCGCAAACCGGGACGGTCACGTAGCGCGAAAGGCCGAATAACTCAAGGCTGGTGGCGATGCCGATAAATTCTGTGACAACGTTGCCGAAGTTGGTGATCAGGATTCCAAGCATCATCAGAAATGTGATGCGGAACCCGAACTCTTCGCGGATCAGGTCGCTGAGGCCCTTGCCGGTGACTGCGC
>DATHOK010000051.1:0-33007 GCA_035484995.1 Verrucomicrobiia bacterium
ACTGAGGCGTAGCGGGTGAAGTCGTGGTCAGTGGAGAAGATCTGCCAGTCGCGACGAATGGCGGCGGCGCAGATCAGGAAGTCGGTTGGCGATCCAGCGATACCTCGGGTTCGGCAGTAGTTATGAGTGTGTGCAGCGTCCTCGTAGTCGGCAGCTTCAAGAATCGGCTCGTCGAAAGCACGCAACTGCTCGCACACTTGTTGGAACATGGTTTCGAGGCGGATGCCGGAAAGAAGCTCCTGGCGAACCGGGCCTATGATTCTTGCGCGCCGATCGCGGATCAGTTCTCGAAGGGCAGCGGTCAGGATCTGCTCTCGGGGATTCAAGGCTGAGACGCTTCGCCCAAGAGCCAGCGACCAGATGGGTGTGTCGACGAGGACCATCATACTCAGAGAACCAGCTCAGAGAACCAGCTCGAAGAACCAGTCAGGAAACTTATGTTCGGGAACGCTTTCGGCGGCGCTCAGCCTTGTAATCGTAAGTGGGATCGAAATCAACGGTGCCGAAGGATTTGAGAATGCGAAGCTGCTCGCGGTGCCTGACATACTCCGCCAGAGCGGCCGTGACCGCCTCCTTCTTGGTCTTGTGACCGCCAGCGCGGCAGGCTGCCTCAATCAAGGTGTCATCCAGGGCCAGATTGGTGGGCATGTGTGGATTATTACACATTAGAGTGTGTAGAACAAGCATATTATTGCGGGCGTCACGTCTATCCTAATGATCCACTGCGCAGGATGTCCGACGGCGGTTCTAATCCGCGCGAGATCCCCTTCGGCAAGCTCAGGGCAGGCTCTCGCCCCGCTGGAGGAAACGCGGGGCTTCGGGATGACGCCGCTGAAAATCTCCGAAACGACCAGAGTAGAATCGTGATGATGATCAAGTTCGCTGGCGCGCTGTTGCTGCTTGTAGCTGCCTCGGCTGCCGCTGGGGCCGAAGATGTCCATTCCATCGCTGCTGCTGTGGATGAGCATTACAACCACCTGCGCACCCTGCAGGCGGAGTTTACCGAGGAGTATCGCGGGGCGGGGATGGAGCGGACGGAGGCGGGGACGGTTTGGTTGGCTAAAGGCGGGTCGAAAAAACCTGGCAAGATGCGGTGGGAGTACCGTTCTCCCAGGGAGAAGCTGTTTGTCAGCGACGGGAGAGATGCGTGGTTTTACGTTCCGGACGACCGGCAGGCGCGTAAAACTGATGCCCGGAAGCTGGACGATGTTCGCTCTCCACTTGCGTTTTTGCTCGGTAAAAGTAAGCTGGAAAAGGAGTTGCAGGGGCTGTCGCTGGCTCCCGATGTAGTGCCGGTGGCTGTCGGGGATGTAGTGCTGCGGGGTGTGCCGCATGCCTTGGCTGACCGGATCAGTGAGATTTTGCTGGAGGTGACTCCGGAGCATCAGATTGTGCGCATTGTAATCAACGACGTTGACGGATCGGTCACGGAGTATCGGTTCAGCAACCAGAAGGAAAATGTGAGCATTCCGGAGGGGCGGTTCGGGTTTAGTCCTCCGGCGGGAACCGAGACGGTTGAGGGCGAGCTGGGGCCCTGAGGTTTGTACTGGAAGAGTTCGAGGCCGTGGTAGTCAAAGTTCGGACCGGAAGCAAGAATGTTAAACTGGGGCAAGACCGCGTGCGCGGCTCTTCCCATAAAAAGCACTTGCTCGGAAAAGCATAAATGGCGGAATTCGTCGTAAAAATCGCGGACGAACGAGGTCACACCCACCAGCAAGTGGAGCAGGGATATTCCGTTGCCGAGGTACGAGACCGCTTTGCCGCGCAGGGCTATCTGGTGCACTGGGTAAAGCCGCAGGGACTGCTCACCGGCGGTTTTGGGGGTGGCGGGCGCAAGCTTAAGCAAGGCTCGTTTCTGGTGTTCAACCAGCAGTTCCTGACGCTGATTAAGGCTGGACTGCCGATTTTGAACTCGCTTGATCTGCTGATCAAGCGGCAAAAAGACCCAAATCTGCGGCAGATTCTCGAGAACGTACGCGAGCGGGTGAAGGGCGGAGAGTTGTTGTCAGCTGCCTTCTCTACCCATGCCGCAGTGCCGAAAATTTATACCACTACGTTGATGGCGGGAGAGAAGAGCGGGAACATCGATGAAGTGCTGACCCGCTACATTAACTTTCAGCGGATGACGATGAGCTTCCGCAAGAAGCTCGCGGTGTCGTTGATCTATCCCGCATTGTTGGTGAGCGTAGTAACGATCATGGTGATGTTTCTGTTCACTTACGTGGTGCCGAAGTTCGCGGAGCTGTTCAATAGCCTGGACGCGAAGCTGCCGGCGATCACGCTGTTCATGCTGGCGGTGGGAGTGAATGCGCAGAAATACTTTCCCTTTTTCGTGGTCGGGACAGTGCTGGCTGGGTTTTTGTTCTGGCAGTGGCGGAAAACGGATAGCGGCGCCGACCAGATTGACCGCGTGATTCTGAGCCTGCCTTTGCTGGGCGGGATTCGGCTGAAGCATCAGGTGGCGACTTTCTCGCGGATGCTCTCTACGCTGCTGCAGGGCGGGATGCCGCTGGTGCCTTCGATGGAAACCGCGGGCAGTTCGATGTCGAGCCGGCGCATTCTGAAGGGCGTGATGCGGGCGAGTGTGAGAGTTCGCGAAGGGCAAGGTTTGGCTGCGAGTCTGGAGGAACAGAGTATCTTTCCCGACCTGGCGGTCGAAATGCTCGAAGTGGGCGAATCCACGGGAGCTTTGCCGGCGATGCTGAATTCGGTGGCAGAGTTCTATGAAGAGGATGTGCAGACGGCATTGGCCGCTTCCATGGCACTCATTGAACCGCTGATTCTGATCATCATGGCAGTTTTTGTGGGCGTGGTGATGATTTCGCTGTATTTGCCGATCTTCAGCTTGGGAATGCAGGGAGTGCACTGATACTGATAAGGAAGCGAGCCAAACGCGCCCCTTCGGTGGCTAACGCTCCCTCAGGGCAGGCTCGGGTAGACTCTGCGGCGACGAAAAACATGTCGCCTCAGGAGGACAACAAGGATTTGAGAAATGGCAATGGCGGAAAAGAAATCACTTTTCGTGCACGGTGAGAACGGCGGGCAGGTGGTGACGACGGGGAATCCCATCACCGACCTGGATCGCGCTCAGGACGTGGCGCGGCGTTATCGCTGCGAGTTCGTGGATCTTACCGACTTCCAGCTTCACCATGAGCTGTTCAAGAAGTTCTCTCCCGAGCTGATGTTCCGCTATAACTTCGTGCCGCTAGAAGAGACAGCGGACGGGAAGCTGGCCATTGCGATAGCCGATCCCAGCCAGCTGATGATGATCGACGAGATCAGCCTGCTGCTGCAGAAGCGGATCCTCACCAAAGTCGCGACGCTGAAACAGATCTCGGACATTCTCAAAAAGACGGAGCAGTCGCAGCGCGTTCTCGAAGAAGCCAGCGAAGGCTTCCAGATCATCCGGGAAGACGAGAATACCGGCGCCGAAGAGACGCTGACCATCGACAAACTGACCTCGGCGGGCGACACCAGCCCGATTATCCGGCTGGTCGACACGACGATCTTCACCGCGCTGCAGCGGCGGGCTTCTGACATTCATATTGAAACGCGCGACGATTCCGTGGTGATCAAATTCCGCATCGACGGCGTGCTGACCCAGGCTATGCCGCCGATAGGCAAAGAACACCACTCGACGGTGATCTCACGCATCAAGGTGATGAGCGAACTGGATATTTCCGAGCGCCGCGTGCCGCAGGACGGCCGTTTCCGGGTGAAGTATAACGGGCGCGCCATCGACTTCCGCGTCTCCATCATGCCGTCGATTCACGGCGAAGACGCTGTACTCCGCGTTCTCGACAAAGAATCGATGAGCGAGAAGTTCCGCACGCTCACTCTAGATGTGGTTGGTTTTGATGAGGATGACTTGCGCAAGTTCCGCCGCTACATCAAAGAGCCCTACGGCATGGTCCTGGTCACGGGGCCGACGGGCAGCGGCAAAACCACCACGCTGTATGCCGCGGTAAACGAGATCAAGACCGATGAAGACAAGATCATCACCATCGAAGACCCGGTCGAATACCAGCTGCGCGGCATTACGCAGATTCCGGTCAATGAGAAAAAAGGACTGACCTTCGCCCGCGGCCTGCGCTCGATTTTGCGCCACGACCCGGACAAAATCATGGTTGGCGAAATCCGCGACACGGAAACGGCGCAGATCGCCATTCAGTCCGCGCTCACCGGCCACCTGGTTTTCACGACGGTCCACGCCAACAACGTGGTCGACGTGATCGGACGTTTCCTGAACATGGGCGTCGAGCCTTATAACTTTGTTTCGGCCCTGAACTGCATTCTGGCGCAGCGCCTGGTGCGCTTGATCTGCGAATCGTGCCGCACCCAGGTGAATTATCCTCCGGAAGTGCTTGAGGCCAGCGGACTGGATTATGCCCAGTGGTCGAAGGTGGCTTTGTATGAAGGACCGGGGTGCATCGAGTGCGCGGGAACCGGCTTCCGCGGGCGAACCGCGATTCACGAATTGCTGGATTTGAGCGACCGCATTCGGGAGATGATTCTGGGGAAGCGGCCGACGTCGGAAATCCGCCGCGCCGCCCGGGAAGAAGGCATGCGTTTTCTGCGCGAATCGGCGTTGGATAAAGTCCGGCTCGGCCTGACCACGTTAAAAGAAATTAATAAGGTCACCTTCATCGAGGCAATGCGGTAAGAGCAGTGGCCAGTGATCAGTGATCAGTGGCCAGTTCGTGCGGAGTCTCGCTGATCAGCGGCAACTGACTACTGCTTGAGTGCTCTGTCAGGTATTGCAATTAACGTGCGATGGCGTTTGAATTATTCGTAGATGTAACGGAAGGGTTCAGTGTTCAATGTCGGGCGCCCGGGTCCGATTTGCTGGCCACTGAGCACTGGCCACTGACCACTGAGTTAAAAAAATGAGTTCTGGTTCCAATTCGGCGAAACCTCGGCTGGCGTGTGAGATCGCCGCCGACCGCGTGCTGGTGGGGCGGCTGGCCGAAGATGGCCGCAGCCTGGAAGCCAGCGCGGCCCGCGAACTGGCGCCGGGTTGCGTGATTCCCGACCTGGTCGAGGGCAACTTGCGCCAGCGCGATGCGGTGCGTGAGGCGATACAAGCCGCGCTGAGCGGTGTGGCGGGACGCTCTCATGATTTGATTGCCGTGGTCCCGGACGCGGCCGTGCGGGTCGTGCTGCTGGAGTTCGATACGTTGCCCGGCGACTCCGAGGAAGCGGCCAGCGTGGTGCGGTTTCGTTTGAAGAAATCTTTGCCGTTCGATGTGGACAAGGCCAAAGTTTCCTACCACGCTCAGAAGACGAACGACGGAGTTCGCGTGGTGGCAGCGGTCGCCCTCGCCAGCGTGCTGGAGGACTACGAGGCCGCCTTCCGCGATGCCGGATTCAGCCCTGGCGTGGTCTTGCCGTCGATGCTGGCAGCACTGGGCGTTGCGGAGGGACAGCGTCCCACGCTGGTGGTGAAGGTGGATGCGCGCACCACCAGTATCGCCATCCTAAATGGAGAACTGCTTCAGCTCTTCCGCACCCTTGAAAATACCCGCGGGATTACGATCACGGGCGAGCAACTGGCGGAGGAAGTTTACCCTTCGGTGGTGTTTTTCCAGGATACGTATCATCTGAATATTGAAAAGATATTCGTGGCGGGAGTCGCCGACATTGGCAGCGCGGCACCGGCGCTGCAGGCACAGACCGGAGCGGAAGTGCAGGAACTGGTGAGATCCTCGCAGTTGGGAGCGAACAATGGAGGATCGGTGCCGCCCTGGAGAATGGCCGGCGTGGTGGGAGCGTTGATTTCGTAGGTGCAGGGGCTAGGGATCAGGGGCCAGGGGTGAGAAGATCTGCTAACCACCGACTCCTAGCGCCTGGCCCCTGACACCTGGTCCCTGAATTTAAATATGCGTCACGACATCAATCTCGCGAGCCAGCCCTATGAAGACGCTCGGCAGTTCTGGATGCGTTGGGGAACGGCTCTGGCGGTGGCGGCGATCCTGACTCTCGCCCTGCTGACGGTCACGGTTACGGATTGGTTCGCAGCCCGGCGCGACCACGCCCAGATCGCCGTTTTGCGCACCCAGATCGCGCAGCGCGACCGGACCCGGCAGCAGGCCGAGAATTTTCTCAGCCAGCCGAGCAATCGGACCACGCGCGACCAGTCGCAGTTTCTCAATGAATTGATTGAGCGCAAGTCGCTTTCCTGGACGCATGTTCTGGAAGATCTCGAGAAAGTGATGCCGTCGCGGGTTCACCTGGTTTCGATTCATCCCGAACTGGACGCGAACAATCAGCTCACACTGAAGATGGTGGTTGCAGGCGATCGCGACCGGGCGCTGGAACTGGCGCACCGCATGGAAGATTCGCGGCACTTCGCACAGACCTACGTCGAGGCGGAAGCTCCGGCGACCAGCGGCAGCGGCGACAGCGTGCAATTCGCGATCGATGGGATTTACATTCCCGCGCCGGCCCCGGCGCCCGCGCCCGCGCCGACTCCTAAGACGGAGGCTCCCAAGCGGAGCGCATCCTGATGCCAGACCTGCGCCAAACTCGGAAAAACATCAAGATCGCCCTGAGCGTCTTGCTGGGGGTGGACATCCTGGCCACTGCCGTGTTGTTTTCGCCGCTGGTGGGCTCGGCAGATTCACGCCGACAGGAACTGACCCAGTTGCGCACTGAACTACAACTGAAGACTCTTCAGGTCACGCCTTTGAAGGATCTGGACAAGAAAGTAATTACGGCGAACCGGCAGATCGTAGACTTTTACAAGAACCGCTTTCCCGCGCAGGACTCGCAAATCCCCACGCAATTCGGCAAGCTGGCCGTGGCCAATGGGGTCACGATCGAACAGGCTAAGTATAAGGTGGACGACGACGAGATCGGCGGGTTGCATCCCGTCGAACTGGAAGCGAACCTGGCGGGAAGTTACGTTTCACTGGCCAAGTTCATTAATGCCCTGGAACGGGATGACATGTTTTTCATCATCAGCAGCATCACGCTGGCCGGGGAACAGAAGGGCCCGATCAAGCTGCAAATGAAACTCGAAACCTATCTGAAGGCGGGCGGGTAGTGAATCTGGGATTCGAAAATCGGAAGCAGATGATGGTTGCGGTCGCGCTCGGAGTGGTGGCGCTTCTGATCATCGCCTACGAGTTCATGCCCTCTTCTTCGACCATCGCTTCTACGACGCCAGTGACGACGGCGATCGACCCACACTCTCTGGCGTCCAATACCTCACATCCCGGGACGCGTCACGGTTCCGTCTCGACGGCGAAGAAAGTGCGCCCCGCGCCGGACCTCGATCCCACCCTGCACTTGCAGCAACTGGCTTCAGCGGAACAGGTGACTTACGAAGGCTCGGGTAGAAACATTTTCATATCGCAGCCGGACGCCGTGATTCCCATTCCACAAACCAACGGCACAACCGACAAAAGCAAGCCGGGTGGAAAGGATCCGATATACACGCCGCCGGTTGTGGCACAACAGCTTCCGATACCCCTGAAGTTCTTCGGCTTCGCCAGCCAGCCCGGAGAATCCAGAAAGGTTTTTCTTTCCAAAGACACCGATGTTTTCATTGCCGGAGAGGGCGAGATCGTCGACCGCCGCTACAAAGTTGTGCGAATTTCCGCGACATCGGTTGAGATCCAGGACTTGGTGGTCAGCGGTCCGCCGCAAAGCATACCGCTGACCCAGGGGAATCCGTCGTGAACCCGTCATGAGAAAGCGTGCTGCGCAAATCCGCGAATCGCTGCACCCCGCGCCCAGTGCGGCTCGCCCTCGACCTCGTTCTGGGGAAAAGGGATATATCCTGCTCACGCTGCTTCTCGTGATCGCGCTGGCAGCCGTCGGCGTCATGTTTGGAATTATTATTCCAATTCAGGCTGAGTATCAGCGGGAGCAGGAAACGGAAATGATCCACCGCGGTGTGCAATACTCGCGGGCTATCAAGAACTACTACAAGAAATTCAGCCGCTATCCCACGAAGCTGGATGATCTCGACAACACCAATAACATGCGCTACCTGCGCAAGCATTACAAAGACCCACTGAACTGCAAGAACGGCAAGTGCCAGGACTTCAGGCTGCTGCATTACGGCGAGCCCGGGGTGACGCTGGGTGGCGGGTTCAGCATTGGTGGCGGAAGCATCCCCGGCGCGAGCGCGGTCGGTTCCCCTGCGGGACAGACAAGTTTTGGCGGGAGCAGTTCGAGTTTCGGCAATTCTGGATTTGGCGCTTCTGGCTCTGGCAATTCCGGCTTCGGCGGTTCGGGATCGAGCGGTTCAGGATTTGGAAATTCTGGGTTTGGCAACTCGGGAGTTAACAGTTCCGGCGTGTTTTCGCAGTCGAACGGATCAGCGTACGGATCCGGGGGAAACTCTAGCGGGGGATTCGGGGCAGGCTCCAACTCGCAGACTGGCTCGGATCAACAGGCTACGGGTCAGCAGGGGACGAATTCCGCTTCGGGACCAGATTCATCTCAAGCTCCCCAGACTCCGGGAGAGCAAGGGGACGCGAGCTCTGGAGGCCAGCAGCTCGTAGTCGGCGGCCCCATTGTCGGCGTGGCCAGCCTTTGCAAGAAAACCACGATTCGCGAATACAACCACAAGAAGAAATATAACGAGTGGCAGTTTCTCTACGATCCCAGCCTGGACCGCGGAGGAATCATCACCACGCCTTATCAGCCATCATTGCAAGCATTCGGAGCCCAACAGAATTTGAACGGTGCACAACCGGCAGCTGGAACGAACGGCAGTCCACTCGGCGGTTCGAGCAGCAGTCCGTTCGGAGGTACAAGCGGAAGTTCGTTTGGGAATTCTAACGGCAGCTCGTTCGGGCAGTCTTCCACGTTCGGCAATAGCGGCTCATCATCGTCTCCGCCGCAGCCTCCCGCTAATCCGCCGCAATAGCAGAGAGAAGGTTCAAATCGATCGCGTCTCCTAATCATCTCTGCCAAACATGCTCGCACTCGCAAAAGTGGAACGGCCTCATCCTGGGATGAGGCCGTTTTCTTCCACGAGATTTGCGTCAAGAGTCTTCCCGCGCGTCGCGGAAAAACTTCCCTGCTGAAATTTAAACGCTGAACGAAGATCCGCAGCCGCAGGTGCTCTTCACGTTTGGATTCTCAAACTTGAAGCCAGCGCCTTCGAGGGTCTCGACGTAGTCGACGATGCAGCCGTTCAGATACATCACCGAGGTCGCATCGACGAACACTTTCAATCCATCCATGTCGAAAGTCTTGTCCATCATTCCGGCAGCGTTTTCAAACTGCATGGAATAGGAGAACCCGGAGCAGCCGCCACCGACTACGCCAATACGCAGGCCGGCGGGCACGGGAGTTTGTTGTCCCATGATCTCCTTTACCTTGGAAACCGCGCTGGCCGTGAGCGAAACCGGCGGAGTCTTCTTCACTTCCGGGACGTTGATGTTCACATTTGGGACGGTTGTCGTGGCCATTCGTATCTCCTTGGCTTTAAAGTACCTACATTATACCAGAGCCTGGCAAGCTGTCGGCATCGTAATCAGCCTCAGCTTACCTACACCAGTGCCAAACTATTGGATGTCAGGCTTCCCGGCGACGATTCCTCCCGCCGCACTTGCCAACTGGTCTATAATGCTCCCGTTAGGCCCTTCCTCCGAGTTGAGGATTGCGCGGCTAAGGCCCGCATCCCTCTATGTGGTGGATTCGCCCAACGGGCTTGGAAACTGTCGAGGTGGTTTATGACTTGGACGTGGACTCCTTTAACGCTTGGCTTGGCGGTCGTGTGGGGTGTTTTCACTGTCGGCCTGATCATTCTGCTCATCTACCGCAGCACGCTGACCATGCACGAGGAAGAGTCGTTATATCTCGACGACGCGAGCCAGCACATGCAGCAGGAACAAACGGAACTGCTGGTGAAGGTCAACCGCCTCACGGTCCCGGTCTGGGTAGCAGGCGCCGGTTCTGGCGTGCTGTTGCTGGTGCTCGCAGGCATGTTTATTTATCAGGGACTCAACGCAGTGCAGTAGCCTGCTTGGCGGGCGCGCCCTCGCAAGCGTATCGCCCCGGGGGAGCTGTGTTTTCGCTACTGCTCAGATGCAAGCAGCTGCGTGCATTCTAAGTACTCCATTCCACCGGACACTCCAAGAGAACTCTCTCCACTTTGTATAATTGTGGGCATGCGAAAGTGGCGGAATTGGCAGACGCACCAGACTTGGGATGCGATCTATCGTCGGCCACTGCACTGGCGCATAAAGCCGCACGGAACGGCAGACAAGCGAAAACGCAGCGAAATCAGGGCCTTCGCGCCAGACTGGCTATAACAATTTCTTCGCACTAACGCGCACTAGTCCGCACCAATATCCAAGTCCACCCCGGTCAAGGAGGTAGGGGCGTTTTCCGGCTAGCCCTTTCGCAATTTCCTGAACCTACGCAAGCTTTTTTGATTTTTTTCCCCGGCGAGAATCATGCTTACCAGCATGATTTGTTGGAGCTGCCCACACCGAAAACCACCGATTCCAGATTTGCGGCACTCCCTAGATCGGCATGGCAACGATCCAGCCTGCCCGCTTGGCTGACCGAGGAAGTCCATGCCAACAAGATTCAGCCGCTACTCTCTGGCATTGCAAACCCGACCATCATGTCGGCGCTTGGGGTTTCCGTCACATATGCCGTTGCGATCCGCGCGGGGCGATGCCAACCGTCACCAGAAACCCCATGGCCTGGAAAGTGCTTCCGAAATTCACCGACTACGCGAAACTTTTCCCCAACCATTGATTAGTCCCCGGCATCTTTTACCGTCAGCTGCATGTGGAAACCAGGTTTTGATAACCAGGGCAGAACGGAGGCTATTTCGCCGACTAGAGGTCCGATCTACAATTCATATTTCATCCTGCTTGCGTTGTTGGGCTTGTCAACCCTAGGTTGGACACAAGATCAGCCCCATGCGATGGTCCTACGTTCGCAGTGGCATGCTTCCGTCCCGCCACTGAGCCAGTTGCTTCCTGTGCCTTCGAATTCGGCGAGCGCTCGTTCTGCGGAACCGGACGAAGCGGAACCGGATGAAGAAGACCAGCTATTGGTTCGCGGCCTGACGCCCCCGGCTGACTCCGGGCTCCAAGCGGGAGACGACGATGCGACCGCGAACTCACTTGCACCATTCTCGGCGATTTTGGGCCTGAATATCCTCGGGCTGGGCACGGGATTCTCCGGCTATTCGCTGCAGGCGAACGTTCCTGATACCAATGCCGCTATTGGCCCCACACAGATTGTCGAGTGGGTGAACGAAGCTTTTGTAGTGCTAAATAAATCCGACGGCCGCGTGGAGTATGGTCCTGCCAACGGAAATACCCTGTGGCATTCTCGGGGTGGACCATGCGCAACGTACGACAACCTTGATCCTATTGTTCAATTCGACAAGCTGGCGAAACGTTGGGTAATGATGATGCCCGTCTTTCGTGAGCCTTCCTACTTCTGTGTTGCGGTTTCCACCGGCTCCGACGCGGTGAATAGCAGTTGGAACCTCTACGCCTTTGAGGAACCGGGTGGCAACCCGCTATGTGGTGGTTGCAGACCAGTTCCGGATTACCCGAAATGGGCCGTCTGGCCCGACGGTTATTACGTGAGCTACGTGCAGGGAGGTGTGAACGAGACTTACATCGGAGCAGGCGTTTGCGTGGTCGAACGAACTGCCATGCTGAAGGGTGCGGCAGCCGCCAGGATGCAATGCTTTACACAGACCGGAACGGATTACGGAGCCATGCTGCCTGCGGATCTCGATGGCACCACCCTGCCTCCTTCCGGCTCTCCGGAATACTTCATGGCGTTCGACTATAACGATCAGTCGCTGGACCTCTGGAAATTTGTTGTGAACTGGAGTAATCCCTCTCTGTCGAAGTTCACCGGTCCAACCAACATCCGTGTCGCCGCTTTTGCCGAACCGTGTGGGGAAACCCGAACCGAAGTTACCTATACAACCGGACACTGCATCCCACAGCCTGGCACGTCGGAACGACTTGATTCTTACGGCGACCGTCTCATGTATCGACTCGCCTACCGCAACTTCGGCGGGCATGCGTCACTTCTCGCGAACCATACTGTAAGTATTGGCAACGGCACGTCGCAAACCGGCATTCGCTGGTACGAATTGCGTAATAGTGGCAGCGGCTTCGGCCTCTATCAGCAGGGTACGTACGCTCCCGACTCCAATTATCGGTGGATGGGCAGCCTCGCTATGGACAAAGTGGGCGAAATCGGACTAGGTTATAACGTCTCTGGCGGTGCAATGCACCCCTCCATTCGGTATACAGGCCGTGTATCCACCGATCCGTTAGGGCGAATGGAAAGCGAGTTTGACGTACTATCTCATGCCGGTGTTCCGCTCGGTTCCCAGACCACCACTTTCCGTTGGGGCGATTACTCCAGCATGGCCGTCGACCCCAGTGACGATTGCACGTTCTGGTATGCCACGGAATATATTCCCAGTTCGAGCAGTCCCAACGATCACTGGGCTACCCGCATCGCATCGTTCAAATTCCCGGCGTGTAACTGAACTAGTCTTCAAAATGGCGGAGCCGATGAGCAACCTTGGGTTTCTTCCACTGAGGCGCGCCAACTGATCGCGGTTGCCCCGACGTTCAACGGCAGCACGTCAGTTATCGCGCCGATAATGCCGCACTGAGCTTCGCAAACTGACCCGCCGATTTCGCCTGACACTCCCGCGGGAGCGCTGACCATCGCCCACAGTTTCGTCAACACCGACGGCGGATACCCGGTAGCGGCGCTGGTGCTCGCGGCCAGCTTTGCCGAAAGACCCCGAGAACGCAAGGTAGGAACAAAAAATCCCCGCGTCTCCCAAAATCGGCGCGACCTAGGGGAGGATTTCGTCTTACTGGCTGCGGGTGGCTCTCAAGCTGAAATCAGGGTGCAACTGATTCAGATCAGGTTTGCCTGCCGAGGCGCTCGTGCCGGCACTCGGCAAGTTGAAGGCGTACAGAGTATTCTCATCGGTGGCGTAAAGGTGGCCATTCACCACGATAGGCGACCCTACGATTTGGGTGCTGGTTACGTAACTCCACAATAATGCACCCGTAGTTGCATTCAAGGCATAGACGGTGTCGTCCGTTGAAGTCGCATAGACAACTCCATTGGCAACTGCGGGCGAGGAGACGATTTGATTACCGGTCTTGAATGCTGGTAAGCGCGCTCGTAAAAATCCGGCACAGCCGACACGCCGAGGTGCCTGGCTCAATGCGTCGGCCTTCGCGCGGTCCGGCGTCGTGCGATGGGGAACGGTCTAGCATATTCGCTATCTGTTCGCCTGTGACTTCAACTCGCACGGGAGGGAGCGGCCCAGCAAACTGCCACCACGAATGCCACCGACAACGCACTGGTTATGATGACGGCCTAGCAAAACAATGTAAATCGTTTACTATATTTATGATACGAGAGTTGCGAAAGTGGCGGAATTGGCAGACGCACCAGACTTAGGATCTGGCGGGTAAAACCGTGGGGGTTCGAGTCCCCCCTTTCGCACCAGACGTTCAGGGCCGATCTGGAATCGGCCCTTTTCCAATTGTGCCTCACTTTGTGCCCACTCGGGTTTCACCGTGCACGGCGTGATCGTCGTTTCGCGGTAATCGTTCCGCAATTATTGGTTCGGCTGCGGTTGACAGTTGGAGCAAAAAAGGGCACACTCGGCGGTTCGCCGCCAGTCAGCGGCATCAAGGATGCGTATGAAGACCCGTCTTTCGGTTGTGATTATCATGCTCGTTGCGTCACTGGCAGCACAGGACGCCACGCAGCCAGTCAGCTCTCAGAAGCGCTCCCTCACTGAAAAAGATCTCTTTGACTTCGTCTGGGTGGCCAATCCTCAATTGTCACCCGACGGTGCCCGCGTCGCATTCACGCGCGTGACTGTCGACGAGAAGCGCACCGGCTACGAGACCTCGATCTGGATCGCGGCCACCAATGGCAAGGAAAGCCCGGTGCGGATGACGAACGGCAAGCACGATGCACAGCCGCGCTGGTCGCCCGACGGCAGGCACATCCTATTCGTTCGCGGCGGTGACAAAGACGAAAGCGGCAAACCGAAGCCTGGTCAACTCGCAATGCTGTCGCTCGCTGGAGGGGAAGCTTCGACGATTACCGATCTCCCCAAAGGAGCCTCGAACCCGGTCTGGTCTCCCGACGGCAAGAAGATCGCCTTCGTGAGTTCGACGACGCAAGATGACATCCAGAAGGCCCAGCGCAAGAAGAATGCGAAATCCGGTGATAGTCAGGCCGAGAGCGAACACGAGACCGACGTACACGTGATCAATCGAGCCGTCTATCGGAGTAACGATGAGGGCTATCTTGACCCCAAGCGCCACGCCCATATTTGGCTAGTCGAGATACCGACGTCCGTTGATGAACTGCCCAAGCCCGTGCAGCTTACCAACGGGAATTTCGACGAGGGTCAATTGGTTTGGAGCCACGATGGCTCGCGCATCTACTTCCTCACGCGACGCATCGACGAGCCCTATTACGAACTGCCGAGCACTGATATTTACTCGGTGTCTTCCGTGGGTGGAAGCTCAGAAAAACTGGCCACCATTCCGATGGGTATCGGTGATCTCGTCCTCAGCCCGGACGGACGCCAGTTGGCTTTTCACGGCTCAGTGGCACAGCCGGTTCGCTCTTATTCGCAGCCTGACCTCTGGGTCATGGACGTCGCGCCCGACGCGAAGCCGCGAAACCTGACCGCCGACTACGATTTCGACATGGGCAGCGCGGTTGGCGGCGACAATGCCCCACCACGCGGCGGGCGCGGACGTACGCTTTACTGGTCGCCTGATGGTCGCTCGCTGTTCGATATTGTGGAAAAGCAAGGACGCACGCCCATCGTGCGCGTCGACACAAAATCCGGCGCCGTGAGCGAAATCACGCGCGGCGACGAGGCTGTGCTTGAATTTTCCGTGAACGCGGACGCCAGCACTATGGTCGCACTCGTCTCCTCTCCGGTGATGATCGGCGACCTCTTCGCCATCGCCGGCGACGGAACGCAAACCCGCATCACCGACTCTAACCAGAAACTCTGGTCGCGACTCAATCTGACGTCGCCAGAGGAAATCAATTACAAGAGTTTCGATGGCAAGAACATTCAGGGCTGGATCCAGAAGCCGCCCGACTTCGATCCGCAGAAGAAATACCCACTGATTCTCGACATCCACGGCGGCCCGCACGCAGCCTACGGCTGGGTCTTCGATCATGAATTTCAATGGATGGCCGCCAAAGGTTACATCGTCTTCTATCCCAACCCGCGCGGCTCGACCAGCTATGGCCAGGAGTTCGGCAACATCATTCAGTATCACTACCCGGGCGACGACTATCGCGATCTGATGATTGGTGTCGACGAAGTTCTCAAGCGCGGCTACGTCGACCAGAAGAAACTCGGCGTGACTGGCGGCAGCGGTGGCGGCGTGCTGACGGACTGGACTATCACGCATACGGATCGCTTCGCTGCTGCGGTGTCTCAACGGGACATTTCCAACTGGGCCTCATGGTGGTACACAGCCGATTTCACGCTCTTCCAGCCCAGTTGGTTCAAAGCGCCGCCTTTCGAAGATCCCCAGGACTACAACAACCGTTCGGCAATCACGTTTGTGAAGGACATCCACACTCCGGTGCTGTTCGTGCTGGGAGAATCCGATTTCCGCACTCCGCAAGACTCAGGCGGCGAACAGTTGTTCCGGGCGCTCAAATACATGAAACGACCAACGGCCATGGTTGTTTTTCCACGCGAGACGCACGAACTCTCGCGCTCGGGTGAGCCTTGGCATCGCATCGAACGCCTTGAATATATTGTGGGTTGGTTCGATAAATGGATGATGGGCACTTCTCATCCTGAGTTCGATCTTAATCCGACGCCGCCGGCAGCTACATCGGCTCCTTAGCGTACGGCCAAATGACATTCACAGGTACGGCACGAAGCCTTGTGTCTTCATCTGCAGGCGGTAGACCGACGTTGTGGCGGTGATGTAAAGAGTTCGATAGTCTTTGTCGCCCCAGTTCAGGTTTGCGGGCTGCTCCGGCATGATGATGGTGCCGAGATGGTTCCCAGTAGCGTCCCAGACCCAGATGCCCTTGGGGCCGGTGACAAAGAGGTTGCCGTTCTTATCCACCTTCATGCCATCGGGCACGCCATCGCCCTTTCCGCCCGGCTCGTCCCCGAAGATGCGGCCATTAGCGAGGGTTCCGTCGGTAGCGACGTCGTAGACACGGATGTTTCTTTGCTCGCTGTCATCGACGTAGAAATGTTTGCCGTCGGGCGAAAATGCGAGGCCATTCGGCTGCGTTAGATCCTTGGTAAGTAGCTTCACATTGCCGTTGGCGTCGAGACGATAGACGCCTTGAAACGGGATTTCCTGCTTTTCGCCCGCTACCAGATCCAGGGTTGGGTCCGTGAAATACAGAGATCCATCCGGACCCGTGACAACGTCGTTGGGACTGTTCAACTTTTTGCCTTCGAAATGGTCTGCCAGAATTTTATATTTCCCGTCGGGCGTTACTGCGATGATGGCGCGCAACACGCTGGCGCAATCGATCAAGCGATGCTCGCGGTCGAAGGTGTTGCCGTCGGGATCGCCGAGAGCGATCACTTCTTCTTTTTTGCCATCGGGGTAGAGGCGGAAAATCTTGTTGATGGTTTCGTCGCTCACGTAGAGGAACCCGGCCTCGTCCCACACCGGACCTTCGGTGAACCCGAAGCCCGTGGCTACTACGCCGAGCTTGGCATTTTGATCGAGCAGGTTCCAGAACTGCGGTGATTCGGCTTGCAGCTTAAAATCCCTCGGCTCGCGTCGGGCAGCCAGAACACCTGCTCTGGGCGCCACGAGCAGTAAGGTCCCGACGATGAAGGTTTGCAGGATTTTGGTTCTGCGATTCATGAGAATGCCTTTCTTTGAACGCTCCTCTGAATGAAACTATTGATTACGTTTCGCAGACCATTCGTCATGGAGGAGCCGACCCTATTCCTCCCATTCATCCGTTTTCTTGGGAGTTCGCGACCCGTCCACGTTCGCAACCTTCATCAGGTAACTTACGACATCATTCAATTCATCGGGAGTAAGAGTGGAACTGTAATCGGACGGCATCAGGGGTTGCGAATTGTATTCGAGGCTTTCGAGCTCAGATTTCGTCACAAAGTAGAACGCTCCGTCTAGAGTCTGGAGTTGCAGAGAGAAATTGTCTTGGTTGCGAATTCTGCCGACGACTTTCTCGCCGCCGTGAATGGTCGCGGTCACGAGTCGTGCCTGGCGGTCGGTGGCGAGAGCAGGAGTGGTGATCGCGCTCCGAATCTGCTCCACGGCGTGCGTGCGAGCGTAGCTGGAGAGATCGGAGGCGATGAAGCCGCCTTTGCCGGCAATAATGTGGCAGCTGGAACATCCCGCCTTGCCGAAGAAAATCGTTTCCCCGCGGTCCGGGTCGCCGGGCACCTTAACGGTTTGTCTTGTCCCTTGAAGAGTGCGTAGGTAAGTTACTACCGCTTTGAGGTCGGTAGTTCCGAGGGAGTGGAAGGCGGGCATTGCGGTACCCGGAATTCCATTCTCAATAATGTGTTCAATCTGCGAATCGGAAAGCCGCTGGACTTTTGGATTTTCGGCAATGTTGGGGGCGCGTTCGCCGCCTCGGCCGTCGAGGCCGTGGCAGTTGGCACAGGTTGAGGTGAAGGTCTGCTTGCCGCGGGTTGAGAGCAGATTGACGTTTTTCTGCGGAGGCGGTTGCTTCGGCGTTTGCGAAAATGCGGTTCCGCCGCAGGCGGCCCACAGGGCCGCCAGAACCAATGCCAGCCCGAACTGAGATCTGGAGCTTGGGAGCATCGGCGAAACACGCTTAGAACAAGAACTTTAGGGCGAGTTGCATGATGCGTGCGGGTTGGGCGGAAGTCACAAACCCGAACTCCGTGTCGTTGATGTTTCCGTCTGGATTGTTGAACTGCGCATGATTAAAGACGTTGAAGGCTTCTGCGCGGAACTGCGCCGATACGCCTTCGGTGATCTTCGTGTCTTTCAGCAAAGCCAGGTCAAAGTTATACAGACCCGGTCCGACGAAATACCGGCGCATGGCGTTACCGACCTGCCCGGTTGGTTCAAAAGTGAAGTAATTCGGGTTGAAATAGGGTTGCCCAGCTGAATTGCGTGGATTCTTGTTGATAAACAAAGGGCCGTTGCCGGGGTTGTAACTGGGTATGTCGATGGTGTCAGCGAAGGTTCCGCTGAGTGAGTTGTCGTCGCTCTCGTTCAACTGGACGGGCTCGCCTTTAGCCAATGTCATGATGCCGGACAGCGCCCACCCTCCGGTGAGTCTCTGAGCGGAACCACCCGTGAGTTTGTCAAAGGGCATCTGGATGGTATAGCTCACCGTTAAGTCTTGTGGAACGTCGAATACAGACAGGGCGCGGTCTTGTCTTGGGTTAAGAGGGTTGGTTGCGTCAAATGAGGTCGAGCCGTTGTCGATCGACTTTTCGTAAGTGTAGGCAATCAGGAAGTTGGCATATTTCTCGGTGTGTTTGACACTTACCTGCAGGGAGTTAAAGCTTGAGCTGACGGCTGTGATCATGTACGGGTTGCTGATGAAGTTGTCACTCGTCGTCGAACTCAATCCCGAGATCAGGCGGGTGGTGGCGAAGGAAGTGACCCCGGGGAAGCCGGGAGCGGACACGCCGGCGCCCAGCAGAATGGGCGACCCCGGTCCTGGATCCTCGTTGCCTTGGCCGCACGCTGGGCTGTTGGGAGCAAGATTAGCCGGATTGCTCAAGAACAGGCAAAGCGCTTGATTACTTGGATTTGATTCTTCGAACGTCAAGAGGTGACGGCCTACCGATCCTACGTAGCTGATGCCCATGACCGTAGACGAGCCCAGTTGGCGCTGTAAGGAGAATTCAAATTGCTGCACCTGCGGTATTTTGTCGTGAGGATACAGGTAGTCAGACCCGGAAAGGGGCGTGGCTTGCGCCCAATTAAAGTTTGTGTCCGGATTGCTTGGCGAAGAGTTCACTGGCGGAAACGTAAAGGGAAATTTTTGTGTCTCGACGGTTCCGTTGGAGCGAGCAACAAACGGAGTCGCGAGCAGCGTTGACTCGGCAGAGTAATACAAACCATAGGGCGCGTCCCCAACCTCGACGAAGCCGGTTGCGTCCTCAATGGCGCTGTAGAAGATGCCGTAACCGACACGAATGCTGCTCTTTCCGGGCCCGCCAAACAGTTTGCCGAGCAAGCCCTCAGTATTATCCGGCGAATAGGCAAATCCAATTCTGGGAGCGAAGTTGTGGTACTGGATGGGGGCTAAGGTTCGGGGCACATGGGGATCTTCAGGAACTACCAATCCTTGCGGCGCTGTGGGGAAAACCTGGGACTGTTCGCCGGGGATGACGGTCTCCAGTTTGTTCTGCGTGTCGTACCAGGGAGTCATGATCTCATAGCGCAGGCCGTAATTGATGGTCAGGGTTGGGCGTGCGCGCCAGCTATCCTGGGCATAAACTCCGAGATATTTGTCGCGTGAGTCGAGAAGCTGCTGGCTGGCCTGCGTGAAACTCTGCGGAGCGCCAATCAGATAGTCGGCAAAATCTACACCGGTCTCTTCCCCATTGAAGGTATACGCCCCGTTGGCGTCATCGTAGTTTCGCTCATTGATCTGATCGTAGTGTAAATCTGCACCGAACTGGAGGGTGTGGGTGCCCACAATTTTCGTGAAATTATCGATAATCTGGTAGGTGTTGTTGAATTGACGCAGGGCGTCCTGGGGAAGTCCGAATTCGTAGTTATTGAAGGCGAAGGACGGGACTCCTTCCAGCGCCGGATTGATTGGTGCGATTCCTCCGTTGAAACTGGCACCTGAACCTGCAGGAGCCGTGAAGCCTAAGGAGGTCAGCGGAACGTTTGTGCCACCGATTGGAATTCCTCCGAAGTAACGATTCCGCAGATAGACAAGACGAACATCGTTGACGGTGGAGTTATTGATGGTCGTGGTCAGGCCGAGGTTTATCATCTCCGCGCGACCCAGAACGCTGCTGTCAAAGCCCGGGACGGTGATGCCCTGAGCATAGGGAGTAGTCACTGAGAATTGATCGAAAAAGTAATATCCGAACAAAGTGCCGAAGTTTGTGTTCGTATCCAGACGAGCTCCGAATTTGTTGTCAGATAAGCGTTGGTTATAGGCCGAGGTTGCGTAGTAGGGCTGCCCGCCAAGAGTCGTCGTCGGCTGTGGGACGTATTGCAGCGTAGCCGTCGCAACCGGGGACCAAGCGGTCATCGGAATGTTCCCCCCGGGGAATACGCAGGGGTTTGAGCCGGTGGCCGCGCAGCCTGGGGCATAGTAGGGCTCGTTTTGTGACACCGGGTACCCGAGTTCGTTCGACAGTGTCGTGGCCCAAGCTGGCCCTTGCACTGAACCAACGGCACCACCTGCCGCGGCCTGGCTGAATAGATCGTTTAGATTTCCGCCGCGATCCAGCGCGGATGGAACCTGGTAGTTTTGTGGTTGACCCTTGATTTGTCTGTTTCCCTGATAATCAGTAAAAAAGAACGCTTTGTCCTTCTTTATCGGCCCACCAAAGATTCCACCAAACTGATTTTGAATAAAGTCGCCGCGCCCCACGAAGTATTGTGAGGCGTCAAAATCCGTATTGCGCAGAAATTCGAACGCGTCTCCGTGAAATTGATTGCTTCCGGACTTGGTGACGACGTTGATTTGGCCGCCGCTGAAGTTTCCGTACTCCGCGTTGAAATTGTTGGTAATGATGCGAAATTCAGAGATGGAGTCGAGATTGGGAAGGATGGCCGCTCCGTTGTGGACCCCTTCTTGCGCGTCAGCTCCATTCACCATGAAACCGTTCGAACCGAGCCGGCCACCGTTTACCGACTGAGTTCCGTTGGTTTGATCGCCCGATACCGTTGTTTCATCGACGCCGACTCCCTCCGTTGTATCATTGCAATTGTTCGATGTGCACTGATAAGGCGAAACGCCTGGCTGTAGAGCCAGCAGATCAATAAAATTGCGGCCGTTCAGGGGCACAGAGGTCATCTTGCTGCCCTCGATGACTTCTCCCATCTGGGTGCTCGTGGTCTCCACCTGCGCTGCGTCTGTGCTGACCTCGACCTTCTCGCTGATCGAGCCGACGGCCAGAGTGGCATCCACCCGAAGCGCCGAATTGGCGTCGATCACCAGCCCAGTCTGCCGATAAGTCTTGAAGCCTACCTGGCCGATTTCCAAGTTGTAAGTGCCGACGGCGAGCGTGGGAAGATTATAGAAACCCTTGGCATCGGTCTTTTGCGTGGTCTGGACGCCGGTCAGCGTGTCGGTCGCAACCACCGTAGCGCCGGCAACAACCGCGCCCGACTTATCCAAAACCACGCCGGAGATGCTGCCGGTGATGCTTGCCGACGCCAACGCGAATGCGAAAAGCACGAACGCAAATACCGCGACCACAGAACACCGACAATCACTCATAGCTGATCTCCTGCCCGAGGCCTTCGCGAGATTCGACACTCAATACCGTACTTTCACCTAGTGAAACTAGTTGCTGCGTTTTGAAAATACCCCGCACAGCATGGATGTCGGTTTATCCCAAGCGGAGTGGGACTGTCAACCTTTTTTGCGTTCCAGGCCGGATCAAGAAAAACAATTCACGCTGCAGGAGTCACACTTTCTCGTTCTCCAGTTGCGGACCGGGAACGCATGCTCTTACAACTAGACAACCTACTTCTGTTTCACCGCGACAGCTGAGATTTCAATTCGGGCATTATTGACCAGGGCTGCGGCTTGAATGGTCGCGCGAGCCGGTTTGGGGTCAGGCATGACGCTCTTGTACACCTTGTTCATGTCGGGGAATTCGTGAATGTCGGCGAGATAGACGGTTACGCTGACTACGTCTTTCAGTTCGAAGCCCGCAGCTTTGAGGACTTTCTGGATATTGTCGAGGGCCGCGGCGGTCTCGGGGCCGATGCCACCTTCCGCAAGCTTGCCGGAATCGTCACTACCCTCCTGGCCTGCTACGTAGAGAGTGTTGCCAGCCACGATGCCGTCACTGAAAGGAAGTCCTTTGGCGGAGGATAGGTTGATTGCTCTGCGCTCTTGGCCGTAGCCCGACTGCACGGCAACGCCCACCACCATAGCGATCGTGAAAGCCCACAGAAACAACCGGAATGCTCTCGTTTCGATTTTCATTTCATTTCCCCTTGTGACAAATGGATTGGCTCTTCCAACCGATGAAAAATGGTGTTAGAGTCCGCGCACATATATACATCCGGGAGGACGAAATGAACAAGTTTCGCAGCTTTGTGAAATCGCACACCGTTGCGGCATCGCTAGTATCCATCGCGGTTTTGTGCGCACTTTTGTTCGGAGCCAGACTTCCGCGGGCGCAGGCGGTTGCCGGAGCAAATGCTTCGGAATCCGAGGAAGCCTTGATTGCGGATTTTCGTCGCGTCGAGGTGGCTTCGGTTTCGGATGCACTGGAGCAACTGACCGGGAAGCGCATGTACATGAGTCACCGCATGCATCCGATCTTCACCACAAAGTTTGCCGGCTTGGCGCGGACGGTTTTGCTCAAGAAGGAGGAAGGCAACAGCGACCCGGCTGCTTTGAATGGAATGCTGGAGGCCATCGATCAGGGGTCCACTAATTCGGTTTACGTGATGGTGGTCGAAGGCGGAGAGGATATTGCGGGAATGGGCGGACTGATGGGCACCGCCATGGCTGCGCGAGGGTACGCGGGAGCCGTGATCGATGGCGGAGTTCGGGACGTGGCGTACCTGCGCAAGATCGAGTTTCCGGTGTATGCGACCGGCATCGTGCCGTCAACCTCTGTGCATCACTATCGATTTGGAGGATCGCAGATTCCGGTGACCTGCGACGGCGTGACCGTCAATGCCGGCGACATTGTCGCGGCAGACAGCGATGGGGTCGTGGTTGTTCCCAGGGCGAGGGCGCAGGAAGTGTTAACCCTCGCGCAACAAATGGATTTCAAAGAGCATTCGATGTATGCGGTGATCGAGCAGATGAAATCGATCGTGGAGGCGGTGAAGAAGTTTGGGAGGCTGTAGACGAAAGACTGCTATTGCATTAAATGGACTTTCATCAGATAATTCGCACTTTCATTTTGTAAGAAGCGGATTTCTTCGACTCCGATGGTTGCTACTCCAAAGCGAAGCTACAATATTACGGCGCTGCAGCGCGGGCTGCGTCTTCTGCAGCTTTTCAGCGAATCACCGCATGGGCTGACTGCGAAGCAAGTTGCGGGCCGGTCCCGGTTGCCGGTGAGTACGGTCCACCGTTTTCTGGCGAACCTGGAAGGTAGTGGCTTTTTGAACTGCAGTGGGGACGGTGTGTATCACCTGGGAATCGCCTGTTTCGCGATCGGCCAGATGGCTCTGGGCCAGCTCGATATTCGTCGGGTGAGCCAGCCTTATCTTCAGGAGCTGAACCGGCAGACGCGCGAAACCATCCATTTGACGGTGCGGCATGGGTTATCCGCGGTTTACGTTGAGAAGCTGGATTCGCCGGAACAGTTGCGCATTCACTCCCGCATCGGCGCGGCGGTTCCGCTGTACTGCACTGCTGTGGGCAAGATTATGTTGGCCTACATGCCGGACGGTGAGCGCGAAAAGGTCCTGCCCCAGCTGTCGCTGCAGTGTCCGACGCCGAACACTGTGAGCAATCTTCAGGAACTGGATGCGGAACTGTACCGGGTCCGAAAGAACGGCTACGCTTGCGACCTGGAGGAGCACGAACTCCACATCCGATGCGTCGCAGCACCCATTTGGGACCACACGGGCAGCGTGAACGCCAGCCTCAGCATTACTGCACCAGTGGTACGCATGGCAGTGACTCGCTTGCGGCAGCTCGCCCCGCTGATTCAGACGGCTGGATTGCAAATCTCGCGCGAGTTGGGCTACCGGAGTGCTAGTTACCATGCGCCAGTGAGAAAGAATAGTTCCGGGGAGGCAGCGCTTGCGAAACCTCTCTAGGCATGGCGCAAGCCGTTTCGAACTTGTGGCCTGGGCTCTCGGCAGCGGAAGTACTCGCGGCATGCGGTTGGTAGCGCTTGCCGGAATCGTTTTCGCCTGCGCGGCTGCTCGGGCTGGAACTGATCCGCCGGCAAGCATATCTACGGTCATCGATGTGCGCGCTGCCGATCTTCTGGTTCAGCCCGCATCTGCCAATTGGATTTCCTATAACGGAGGCTACTCTGGTCAGCGCTACAGCAGCCTTGCCGAAATCAATCCCAGCAATCTCGCGGGACTGCGGGCGGCATGGGTTTTTCACGCGCGCGACTCGAAGCGGCTTGAGGTTACTCCGCTGGTGGTGGATGGAATGATGTTCGTGACTGCGTCGAATGATGCCTTCGCGCTCGACGCGCGCACGGGACGAATGGTGTGGCGCCATTCGTGGCCGATTTCGGAAGGATTGATCGACGATGCGGCGGGGCACATTAACCGGGGTGTCGCGGTGTGGCGCGACCGGATTTATATGGAAACCGATAACGCGCATCTGCTGTGCCTGGACGCGCGCTCGGGCAATCTTATCTGGGACGTGGCTTACGCGGATTGGAACAAGAATTACGGCGCCACCAGCGCGCCGCTCGTGGTCAAAGACAAAATTCTGGTAGGGACTTCGGGCGGCGATGACGGAGTGCGGGGCTTTGTTGCGGCCTACGACGCTCTGACGGGAAAGATGGCCTGGCGATTCTGGACGATACCGGCTCCGGGCGAGTTCGGTTCTGAAAGCTGGCCGGGAAAGCTTTACCTGCATGGCGGCGGAACTACGTGGATGCCGGGAACCTATGATCCGCAGCTGAACACGATCTATTGGGGCACCAGCAATCCCGCGCCGGATTTCGAAGGCAGCGTGCGACCTGGGGATGATCTTTACACTGACTGCGTGCTGGCGCTGGATCCGGATACGGGGAAGTTGAAGTGGTATTTCCAGTTCACGCCGCATGATCTGTTCGACTTCGACGCGGTTGAGACTCCGATTCTGATAGATGCGGCGTATCGGGGCGAGCCGCGAAAACTGCTGGTACAGGCAAACCGCAACGGCTACATCTATGTGCTTGATCGCACGAACGGAACATTTCTTTCTGCGACGCCATTCGTGGAAAAGCTGAACTGGGCGAAGGGCATCGATGCGCAAGGCAGGCCCATCACCACCGGCGTCCAACCGACGGCGGACGGAACGCGGATTTGCCCCGGCTTCGCCGGAGCCACGAATTGGTTCGCGCCTTCCTACAGCGAATCTACTCGTCTGGTTTATTTCCTGGCCCTGGAGGAATGCGAAAACTTTTTTTTCAAACCGCAACCTTTTCAAGAGGGTCAAGGCTATTACTCGACCGGAGCGAAGCGTATTCCGAGCGAAGGTTCCCAGAAGGTTCTGGTTGCGTTCAGCCTAGACACAGGTTCGATTGCTTGGAAATATCCGCAGAGCGGCGGCGGACGCTCTTCCGCTGGAACCATGGCGACAGCCGGCGGTCTGGTGTTCTTCGGGGACGATGCAGGTTCCTTTGAGGCCGTGGACGCGCAAAGTGGCAGGGCGCTATGGCACTTCAATACCGGGCAAGACATTAACGCGTCCCCAATGAGCTATGCAGTCGGCGGCAAACAGTATGTGGCAATTGCCGCAGGTAGTGACGTATTTAGCTTCGCGCTGCCTTGATCGGTGCGCGAATGCCGAAGGCCAATTTGAAAGGAGGAGAACATGAATTCCACTTTCACGCGCAGAACGTTTGCCGCACGGTGCGCTTCCGTGCTTTCCGCCTTAGGTGTAACAGCCGCCGTGTTGCCGAATGACGCATTGGCGCAGGGTTCCGCCGCGCAGGATGCGGGCGCAATCCGCAAGCTCAATAGCGAAGGCAAACCGGGCAGTGAGAAAGACATCATTATGCCGGTGATTGTCCACAATGGGTTGATTTATGTCGCCGGGCAGGGCGCACATGACACCCGAGATGCAAAGGAGTGGACGATTGAATCTCATACCACGATGGTCATGGACAAAATCAAGAAGCACGTGGAAATTGGCGGAGGGACCATGGACAGCATTCTTCAGTTGAATGTTTTCCTGGTGAAGATCGAACACTGGGATGGAATGCATAAGGTGTTCTCGACATACTTTCCGCATGGCGGCCCAGCGCGAACGACCGTGGCTGTGGCTGCGCTGCCAGGAGACTCTCTGGTGGAGATCAATTGCATCGCCGCCGCCCTGGCGAAGTGAGGGGATGGACTTAGGGGACTCTTGAAACTCAGCAAATGCAGCGTTCATGAGATCGGATCAAGGCCTTCACTGCACCGGCAGGTGGAGTTTGGATCCTTTTTTCTCGAGCCACGCGTTGAATTGCTCGACCATCTCTTTGGTCCACTTGGCGTCGATTTGACCTGGAGTGTATTTGCCCTCGCGAAGCATCGTGTGACCCCATTCGTCGATCAGGTGATCCATTTCTGTTTCGTCAGCCAGTTTCTCTGCCAGTTGCGGGGGAACGAAGGTCACGCCTTCGGGATCGCCGATCGCTATGTCGCCCGGCATCACGGTTACGTCTCCGATCCGGATGGGGACGTTGATTCCGGTGAGCATGACGTTCTCAAGAGCGGAGGGATCGACGCCGCGCGTGTACACCTGGAAGCCGGGAATTTCCTGAATACCGGTGACGTCTCGAACTGCTCCGTTCACGATCAATCCATTGTGACTCTTGGCGTAAATGGCGGTCGAGAGGTTGTCGCCGACGATGGTGCCGTTGCGGATTTTTCCGAACAGATCGACGACCAGAACGTCGCCCGGTTTCAGAATGTCAATGATCCAGGAGTTCTCGTCTCCGATGCGGTTTTCCTTTTTGCCATTGGCTTGGATCACGGAATCGACGTCGGGGCGTCGCGGCATGAACACGGCGGTCACGACGCGGCCCACGAGCCTTTGGCCGGGATTGATCACCTTCCAGCCGCCTTCGAACTGGTTGCGGTAGCCGGCGTCTTGCAGAACGTCCCAGGCTTCGTCGGCGGTGACGTCTTTCAGGCGGGACAGAACCGAATCCGGAACATTCGGTCGACCGTCCGGGAAACGGTCGCCGTGCCAGTCCGGAGTGAATTCGATGCGCTGGTTTTTCGAGAAGAGGTCGAGTTGTGCGCTGGCCGGCGCGGAAAGCGCGATGCAACTTATAAGAACTGCAACGAAGACGGCTTTTTTCATAGGACTCCGAGAACGACTTCAAGACAGAAAACGAGTTACGTCGCGAGCGCGAAAATATCATATGGTCGTCGGCGCGGCAAGACGGAGAGTCAGTGATGAACGGTGCGAGAACAAGCCATATCCGCTGGTTTCTGGTGTTCTGGCTATTCGTGCTCAGCGCCGTATCTTATCTCGATCGGGTGAACATTTCGATCGCCGGCGGGTCGATCGCGGAAGCCTACCATCTTAGCGATGTGCAGCTGGGCAAAGTGTTCAGCGCGATGCTGGTCGGCTATGCGCTGTTCCAGACGGTTGGCGGCAGGTTAGCCGACCGCTTCGGACCACGCCGGGTGCTGGCTGGCGGCGTTTTGTGGTGGGGAGTGTTTACCTCTCTTACCGCGATGGTCCCGGCGAAGATTACAGGCGCTATTTTTATTTTTGTCGTGGTCCGATTTCTTCTGGGCGCAGGCGAGGCGGTGATTTATCCTTCCGCCAATCAATTTATTGCGCGCTGGATTCCGACCTCGGAACGCGGCATCGCGAACGGCTGGATCTTCGCCGGGGTAGGAGCGGGCGCGGGTCTCACCCCGCTTCTCATCACACAAATCATGGTTCGTTACGGCTGGCGGACATCGTTCTGGGTGTGCTCCATCATTGGATTTGCTGCCGGAGTGGTCTGGTTCGTGATGGCTCGCGACTCGCCGGGGGAACATGCTGGCGTATCCGCCGCTGAGTTGGCCGTCATTCGCTCAGGGCTGACGCAAGATGGTCCGAGGAATGACCCGAAGGCCCTCGTGCCCTGGCGGCGCGTGATCCAGAGCAAAGAAGTCTGGGCCATTACGCTGAGCTATTTCTGCTACGGCTACGTGGCTTGGATTTTCTTTAGCTGGTTCTATCGCTATCTCTCCAAAGTACGGGGCCTGGATTTGAAAGCAAGCGCGCTCTACACCATGCTGCCCCCTGTGGCCATGCTGGCGGGCAGCGTTGTGGGAGGAGCTATCAACGACCGGCTCAGCAAGCGGCTGGGGCCGCGAGTTGGCCGATGCGGCGTTGCAGTTTTCGCGATCGCCGCAGCCGGGGTATTCATCGCCTGGGGTTCGCAGGTACAAAGCGCACGGCTGGCTAGCGTGGTACTCGCGGGCGGAGCTGGTTCACTTTATCTCTCGCAGAGTTCTTTCTGGTCGGTGACGGTCGACATTGCCGGGGCGTCCGCAGGTTCTGTGTCAGGTTTCATGAACATGGGAAATCAGATTGGAGCCGCGATCACGGCTACTCTCACTCCCTGGATCGCTGCCCGATTCGGCTGGACGACTTCATTTCTGGTGGCAGCTGGATTGTGCGTCGTCGGGGCGGCGAGTTGGCTGGTGGTGGATCCGACGCGACGACTCAGAGTTTTTCCGGTGGACACTGGCGCGGCGCAGATTCAGGACTCTAAACGTACGCCCGACAAGACCCCATCGACTGCGGCGCGCGCGAGTTCGTAAAGTCAGATTATGGCGAAGCTGAATATCAAATCGAAGAATGGCTGCCTGTGGGATCTGGTTAGCCTTGGTGAAGTCATGCTGCGGCTCGATCCAGGTGACGAGCGTATTTCGACGACTCGTCATTTTCATGCGTGGGAGGGTGGAGGCGAATACAACGTTGCTCGCGGCCTGAGGCGCACCTTTGGGATGGACACGGCGGTTATAACGGCTCTTGCGGACAATCCGATTGGACGACTGGTTGAAGACTTGATGCTGCAGGGAGGCGTTAGCCAGAAATATGTACGCTGGGTGCCTTTCGACGGCGTGGGGCGGACAGTCCGCAACGGGCTGAATTTTACCGAGAGAGGCTTCGGCCTGCGCGCGCCGCTGGGATGTTCGGATCGTGGTCATACCGCCATCTCACAACTGAAACCTGGCGAAATCGATTGGGAGCAAATTTTCCGTAAAGACGGCACGCGCTGGTTTCACACTGGGGGAATCTTTTGTGCGCTTTCTGCGACCACTCCACTCGTCGCTCAGGACGCCATGGCAGCAGCAAAGCGGGCTGGAGCGATCGTTTCCTACGATCTGAACTACCGAGCGTCACTGTGGAAGTCCATTGGGGGAAAAGCCGAGGCCCAGGAGACGAACCGGCGGATTGCGCCGTTGGTGGATGTGATGCTCGGAAACGAAGAAGATTTCACCGCCGCTCTGGGATTTGAGGTGAAAGGTCTCGACGAACAGCACTCCAAGCTTGATCCGAACAATTTCAAAAGAATGATCGAAAGAGTGGTGCAGGAATATCCCAACCTCGCGCTCATCGGGACGACTCTTCGCCATGCGAAATCGGCGACGCTGAACGACTGGGGAGCGATGTGCTACTACGATGGCGAGTTCTACGCGGCACGGGTTCGCGAGAATCTGGAAATTTACGACCGCGTGGGCGGAGGCGACTCTTTTGCGTCTGGGTTGATTTACGGATTTTTATCGGGGAAAGGCCCGCAGTGGGCCGTCGATTGCGGTGCGGCGCATGGCGCGCTGGCTATGACCACGCCCGGCGACACTACGATGGCGACGCTAGATGAAGTGTTGCAAGCGATGAATGCACAAACGGCACGAATCGCGCGCTGACAGCATTGCAGATCAAGAATCAGTGTTGGAACAGATTTTTGAGCGGGCTCTTGAGCGGAGTGGGCACAAGACGAAAATATGACGATTGAGGACGTGATTCGCAGGATCGGCGAGATTGGCATTGTACCGGTGGTGCGGGCTGCAACGGTTGAAGACGCGACCCGGGCTGTGGAAGCCATCTGCGCTGGCGGCATTCCAATTCTTGAAATAACCATGACGGTTCCAAACGCGACCTCAGTGATTCGCCACGTGGTGCGTGAGCATGGAAACAGCGCGCTGATCGGGGCGGGCACGGTTACGACGGGCGAACAAGCCGAGCAATGCATTCGCGCCGGTGCCGAGTTTCTGGTGAGTCCGGGAATGTCGACCCACGTGCTTGCGGTGGCGCAGGCGTGCGCCAAGTTGGCGATCCCCGGAGCACTGACTCCCACCGAGCTCATGCATGCTCAAGACAACGGAGCGAAACTGATCAAGATTTTCCCTTGCGGCAATGTCGGCGGCGCCAAGTATTTGCACTCGTTGAGGGGGCCGTTTCCAAACGTGGCGCTGATTCCGACGGGCGGAGTGAGTGCCTCAAACGCGACTGACTACATTGCCGCCGGAGCATTTGCACTGGGCGTGGGTGGAGATCTGATCAATGCAGCGGCTCTGCGCGAGGGGAATCTGGCGAAGATCACGCAAGCGGCTCGCGAATTGGTAGAGGCGGTGCGTGCTGCCCGGGGGCAAATCCTGGAAAAAGCCGGCCTTCCGCGTTAGAGAGTGAATATCTTTCCTGAGGTAGGCAACAAGCTGGAGGAGTGCGATGCGGCTTGATTTTTCTACGAGGTGGAAGTTGCTACAGAGCGAGGCTGAAAAGCTTTTGAGCAGGTCTGTCTTTGCAGTCGCTGTGCTTTCTGTGGTCGTGCACGGCGCTCCTGCGCCTGCGCAATCGGCGTCCGCCGCGGAACCGCAGATGGCGACTGTTCACGTCGATGCTACGCCTGGCCACGCCATTAATTCCTTCGATCCCGACAGCGCTCTTGGCAGTTCCATCGATGTTCTTTCGCACGACGGGATCGACAAGGTTTATACCCCGCACATCATCGAGGAGTCGCTTTCGGCGGGCTGGGGTCCGATTACTTATCGCAACAATTCTGAGCTGCGGATGGCGGCGTGGCATTGGACGGAGAACGGCACATGGAGCGATCCGGCGCACAAGAGCGGGTATTTTACTGGGAGCACTGAGCTCAAGGAGCCGCTGCGTTACATTCTCTCTTACGCGCTGCCGCATCGCGGTTTTTCGACCAGCGGCGACCGGCCGCTGCAAGGACCAAATCTCAGCTACTGGAAAAGCAATCCGTATCTCACCAGCAAGTTCACAGGAGAAAGCGACGCGCTGCATCCGCAATGGGTGATCGTCGATCTGCAGACGGAGAAGCCGGTGAACGCCGTCCGCATCGCCTGGGCCAGCCCGTATGCGACGACCTATCAGGTCGAGTACTGGGTGGGAAAACGCGCTCTCGACTTCGATGAGGGACCGCAGGGCGAGTGGAAGACTTTTTCTGCGGGAGCGATAAAAAACGCGCCAGGCGGAACGGTGAATTTGAAGCTCGCCGACGCGCCCGTCGACACCCAATATGTGCGCGTGTTGATGACGGAATCTTCGAACACCTGTGATCTGCATGGATCCGACGACGTCCGCAACTGTGTGGGATACGCCATTCAGTCGATCCGCGTCGGAACTGTCGATTCCAGCGGCGCGTTTGCCGAGGTCCAGAAGAGTATGAGTGAAAGGCCGACCACTTACGCCTCCTCTTCGATTGATCCCTGGCACTCGGCTGCGGACGTGAACGCGACGGGCGGTTATCAGCACAGCGGCTTTGACCTCTTCTTTACCAGCGGACTGACCAACAATCTTCCCGCGATGATTCCGGTGACGATGCTTTACGGCACGCCGGACGATGCTGCCGCTGAAATCGCCTATGTCGAGAAGCGTGGCTATAACCTCGGATACGTCGAACTGGGTGAGGAGCCGGATGGCAAGCACGCCATGCCGGAAGACTATGCCGCGCTATACATTCAGTGGGCTGCGGCGATTCACAAGGTCGATCCGAAACTCAAACTGGGCGGGCCAATCTTCGAAGGGGTGAATGAGGACATTCGCGTCTGGCCCGACGCGCAGGGCCGGATTTCGTGGATGGGACGCTTCGTCGATTACTTAAAGGCGCACGGCCGCATCTCCGACCTGGCGTTCGTGTCGTTTGAGCACTATCCGTTTGATGCCTGTACGATCACCTGGAAAACTCTTTATACCGAGCCTCAGTTGATGAAGCACATCCTGCAGGTGTGGAGGGACGACGGCGTTCCCAAAGAAGTTCCGCTGATGGTGACGGAGAATCATCTCGCCGCCGAACTCACCGGGCCCATGACCACAATCTTTGCCGCGCTGTGGCTGGCAGACAATGTGGGCTCATTCTTTGAGGGTGGAGGGGCTGCGTTCTATCACTCTCCGATTCAGCCGCAAGGTATTCAGAAAACTTGCTTAGGCTGGGCGTCGTGGTCAAATTTTGTTGCCGATGAAGGCGGTTCTGATCAAGGCTACGACATCAAGGGATACACATCACCTTACTTCGCGGCTCACATGATTAACCTGGAATGGGTGCAGCATCGCTCTGGGGTGCATCATATGTTCCCTTCTTCCGTTGCTATTGCGGACTCTCAGGGCAATGCGCTGGTTACTTCGTATGCGGTGCATCGTCCCGACGGAAATTGGTCTCTGATGCTGGTGAACCGCGACGAGACCAATCCACACACGGTGCGAGTGCAGTTTGAGGATTCCAGGAGCAAACAGAATGTTTCTTTTTCCGGACCGGTCACATTCGTGACTTTCGGAAGCGAGCAGTATCTGTGGATTAACGACGGCCCCAACAGTCATGCAGACCCAGATCATCCGCCAGTCGCGACGATTATCGCAGCCGCACCGCAGACTTCGTTTACTCTGCCGAAGGCTTCAATCACCGTCCTGCGCGGAAAAGTAACCGGGCTCAAGGATTAAAACCACTAACTGATTTCAGCACTACAAGAGCTAAAAACAAAAGTGGCCGCCGACCCATCGAGGCGGGCGACCACTTGAATTTCCGAAGCCCCGCTTTAGTTCTCGAGCATCACCGGCGAAGCAGCCAGCACTCCGGCGGCGAGTTCCAGATCGTGGAGATCCTCGCGGCTGAAATCCTGCGTGAAGCGCGGATCCACTCCCTTGCGTGAGATTTGGATGACGCCCAGCACCGTCGATT
>DATHOK010000052.1:0-15852 GCA_035484995.1 Verrucomicrobiia bacterium
CAGAAGCTTCCAGGCAGCTTGCCACTCACGGTAGACATCACGCAGTTTGACCGGGTGCGGGAAGCCGTAAGCCTCGTGCACCTGCATTACGGCCGCATCGACGGTCTCATAAACAATGCAGGCCGTAGCTATGCGGCCGCAATAGAGGAGATTGAACCTGCGCTTTTTGACGAAATCTTCCATCTCAACGTGTTGGGACCAATTGTGGCAATGCAGGCCGTGATTCCGGTGATGCGGGCCCAAGGCGGCGGAAGCATCGTAAACATCAATTCGGGAACTTCTTTCATGACCATTCCGCAATACAGCGTGTACTCGGCTTCGAAGCGTGCGCTTCTCGGCTTTAGTCTCACCGCACGCGCCGAACTGGAAAAGGACCGCATCGTCGTCAGCGAAATCTACCCATTCGTCACGGCGACGAACTTCGGCAAGAACCGGATGGGCAACCCCGCAGGCGGCGGGCCCTCGGCTCATTATGCCGAGGGTGACAAGCCCGAATTCGTCGCGGGCCTCGTTCTGCAGGCTGTTGAAGAAGGCCAGGCCCAGTATTTCGCGAATGATCGTCTTCGCAAAATGGCTGGGGTTGCGGCCTAGGCATGCTCGCTTTTACGGCCAATTTGCGCCAGGAGTCACACAAACCGGCAAACATTCCTCGGCTCGACGCTCGAACTCTGCGGCAGGTTCGACGGTTCGTAGTCAGGATCGATCTTGAGTTTCTCTTTCACCGTCTCATGCAGCACGGAGCCCTCAGGAATCAGGCGCCTCGCCCCAATGGGAATACGCCACCTCGCCTTCTTAGCGACGGGGTCGTAGTAAGAGTGTGGTAGGAATTCCAGAATCCACCAGGGTCCAGTGAGCGAACCGTGCGTCTTCTGCGCCGGATCAGGCGGCACTGGCGCAGGGGGCGGAATCGTTGTTACAGGAACCCTGGCAAGAATCTGATCGGCTCTCCTCGGCTCGACCAACAGCCCCAGCGAAACCGCTTCACAAAGCATCCACTCCAGAGCAATCTGCGACAAACCGCTTTCGGCGGGAGCGTAGGAACCTCCCACGTCAGAGTGCACTCCGGCGAACCAGACTTGCCTGAGGCTTTGTCCGGGGAGTTGATCTCCCCACAAGTTGTTCTGAAAATAGCACCGCCGTTCGTCAATAGAAACCGCGTGCCGGCCGTTAAGGATTTCCGGATTCTGTCCCGTATAAGGCAGCTTTAGAGGATCCCAAATCCAGCCCACCGAGCTAACCGTATCCCAGACTCCGACAAAATGCAGAGGGCAATCGCGGCAGAAGGTAAACTTGAATCCGTCTGCCACTTCGAACGTGTTCTTCATTCCCGCGGCGTTTCGCGTTCGTTTCGCGTAGAGCCGGATGATGTAAGGAATCAAACCGTTATTGCCTGGACACAGCAATCCAAACATGTGAATTACTCCGGCGAGCGCTCGTACTGTGTATGCGCCCCGGCTGAAGCCAAACAAATAAACACGGTCTCCGTCCTCATAAACATTCATCAGATAACGGTAAGCGTCGCCGACGTTCGCCAGCAACCCGGCTCCGAAGGCCAGGCCCATCACCACGGACCACATCTCGCTGATCTTGTTATGCGCGGAGGGCGCTCCCATGGTGCCCACACCCGGATGGTAGTATCCGACCTGCCTCTTGCCATCGATGATCAGTGCGCTGTAGAGCTTCACCACGTTGGAGTTGTGGTCCCCAAATTCGTTTCCTGTTCCGTCGCAGCAGATCACAATATTCTTGGCCATACGGCCTCCTCGCGAGAGACCAAAACGCTCGGGAAATAAGAGCGGCATCTTATCATCCGCTCGAGAAAGAATAATCCTAGTGTCAGTTCTGTTCGGGTTTCGGAAATCACGTTGAGAACAGCGCGAAATTCAAACGCACGGCGAGGCATCCGTTTGTGCTAGATTCGGAAGTTTCATGGACTCTGCTCCCACCATCTCGACTCAGTGCTTGACCCGGCGCTTCGGAGGCCTTCTGGCCGTGGACGGCGTCGATCTGCGCGTTGCGCCGGGACAATTCTTCGGCTTCCTCGGCCCCAACGGCGCCGGCAAATCCACAACCATCAAGATGCTCACCGGTCTGCTTGCGCCCAGTTCCGGGTGCATCGAAATCCTCGGAATCGACCTCACCGCGCATCCCGTCGAAGTGAAACGCCAGATTGGCGTCGTTCCCGAAGGCATGGCGCTTTTCGGGCGCCTGACAGGATCGGAGTTCCTGAACTTCGCGGGACGAATGTATGGACTCGATCGCGAAACCGCAGCCAAGCGCGCCACCGAACTGCTCGACTTCATGCAGCTCGCCGATCAGCCGAAAAAGCTGGTCACTGACTACTCCCACGGCATGCAGAAAAAGCTGGCCATGGCGGCCGCCGTAATTCATGGGCCGAAGGTTCTGTTCCTCGACGAGCCGTTCGAAGGCGTAGACGCCATCGCCGCTGGAACGCTGAAGTCAATGCTGCAAGGCATGATTGCGCGCGGCGCCACGATTTTTCTCACGTCGCATGTGCTCGAAATTGTCGAGCGCCTGTGCAGCCACGTCGCCATCATTCATCAGGGACGACTGGTTGCCCAAGGGTCCCTGGAAGAACTGCGCGCCGGGGTCGAGGCGCAGACGCCGGCCGTTCCAGCAGGTAGCTCTGGTGATGAATCCGCGGCGCCAGGCGAGAAAATGACCCTCGAGCAAATTTTCCTGCGCACCGTGGGAGGCTCGCGTCCTGTCGAGCAGGAGCTTTCCTGGCTTGGGTAAGACCGCATGAATGAGGCCAGCATCAGCCTAAACTCGCGTGGCCAGTTGGCTACCATCGCATGGTTGCGCTGGCGACTCTTCCGCAATGGCTTGCGTTCAACTCGCAGCCAACTGGAGCTGGTCTCGCACATCTTCGTGTCACTCGCATTCGCTATCGGCGGAATCGGCGGCGCAGTCGGCATGGCCTTTGCGGCAGCTTTAATGATCTCAGCGGGCAAGCCGGAATTTCTCGCGCTCCTGCTCTGGTTCGTGTTCATCTTCTGGCAAGTCTTCCCGATAATGGCGACCGCCTTCACCGACAATCCGGATTCCTCCGACCTGCTGCGCTTCCCGCTCGGCTACCGCTCATATTTCCTGGTGCGATTGGCCTATGGCGCATTCGACCCCGCAACCGCCCTCGGCAGCCTGTGGTCATTCGGAATCCTGGTGGGTGTGGGGTTTGCGAAACCAGCGTTGTTACCCTGGACGCTGCTCGTGCTGCTGGCGTTCGCTGTGTTCAATTTTGTGTTCCTGCAAATGGTATTTGCCTGGGTCGACCGCTGGCTGGCCCAGCGCCGCACCCGGGAACTTATGGGTGTTCTGTTTATTCTGCTGATGCTGAGTTTTCAGTTGATCGGGCCGCTGACACGCCATTTCGCGAAGCCGGCTGAGAGCGGCGCGCAGCAATATGTGCAACGCTACGTCGAACCGCTGGCTCGGGTGCAGGGCATCCTTCCGCCCGGGCTGGCCGCCGACGCCATCTCGCAGGCAGTATTTTCGCGCTTTATGGGAGCATTCAGTTCGTTTGCAGTGTTGTGCGCCTTCGTGTTGCTCATCGGCTACTGCCTGCACGTACGGTTGTTAGCGCAGTATCGCGGTGAAAACCTCACCGAAGTCGCCGCCGCTTCAGCTTCGCCGCGAGACCGGTCGCTTCAGTTGGGCTGGAATCTGCCTGCATTCTCAGCCCCGGTGTCAGCCGTCTTCGAAAAAGAAATACGCTATCTTCTCCGCAGCGGCCCCATGCTCCTCACCCTGATCATGCCGCTTTTCGTGCTGGTGGTCTTCCGCTTCGGAGCAATGAACCAGACACGGCATTCCGGGGCATTCCTGGCTCGCACCCCCGACATGGCATTTCCGGCGGCTGCCGCTTATACGCTCCTGATGCTGACCAATCTCGCTTACAACAACTTCGGCGGAGACGCTGGCGGCATCCAGTTTTTCTATGCTTCTCCCGTAAGTTTCCGGGAAATTGTGCTGGCCAAGAATCTCACCCACGCCGGCATCCTGGCGATCGAGGTTCTTGTGGCATGGATTGCCGTCGGCTTCCTTTATGGCCGTCCCACACTCGACGTCACGGTCGCGTCCCTCGCCGGCATGCTATTTGCCGCGCCGGTGAACTTCACCGCCGGCAACCTGCTGTCGATCTACGCTCCGAAGAAACTGGATTATTCCTCCTTCGGCCGTCAGCGCGCTTCTCAGACCACAGTGTTGATCAGCCTTGGAGTGCAACTTTTCGTCGTAGGCGTGGGAGTATTAGCATTCTGGATCGCGCGCACGTATGGCAACCTCTGGATCGCGACTCTAATCCTGCTTGTGCTGGCGGGAATTTCGCTCTCGGTTTACCGGATGATTCTTGACCGCATGGATGGCCTGGCACAGGAGCGCCGGGAAACCCTGGTGGCGGAGTTGTGCCGGGCCTAGTGTCTCTACCCGGGAAACTTGCTGTGGGTAATAGACTACTCCCATCACAGTAGCCCACCACTCCGAGATTCCCCGAGTTGCGCAAAAGGTCACACAGACCTAGAATGCAGTGCTCGCTCGCGAGCTATCCGTTTCTCACCCTGGAGGCAACTTGAAAACAAGAACCATAGGATTGACGCTCGGAATGTTGTTTGTAGGCTTGGCAATGTGCTCCGCTCAAAATCCAAACTTGGGGACGTGGAAGCTCAACGAAGCCAAGTCGAAGTTGACTCCCGGATCGCCTAAGAATCTGACGGTCAAGTACGAAGCAGTCGGCGACAACATAAAAGGCACGATCGACGGTGTAGATGGTCAGGGAAAGCCCACCCACACCGAGTGGACCGGCAAGTTCGACGGCAAAGATTATCCGGTCACCGGCGATCCGACGGCAGATACGCGGGCGGTCAAGCAAGTCGACGACCATAACTACCAGTTGACAGTCAAGAAAGCCGGTAAAGTCACGATAACCGGTAAAGCCGTCATCTCGGCAGACGGCAAGAGTCGAACCGTCTCCGTGAGCGGGAAGGATTCGATGGGAATGAAAATCGAAGGCACTTCCGTTTACGACAAGCAGTAAAGGAACTAGCCAACCAAGAGACAAAGCCCTTCCGCGCGGATTCCGGCGGAAGGGCTTTTGCATTGCATTGCGAGTCCGAAGTAAAAATCGGCTACGCTACTTCTTCTCCGGATTCGCCAGAAACCGGTACCCCACGCCCCGCACCGTGAGCAAGTGGCGAGGCTGTGCGGGATCATCTTCAATGTAGCGCCGCAGCCGGACAATGAAGTTGTCGATGGCGCGCGTATCGGTGTCTTCGTGCAGATCCCAGACTTCTTCGAGAATCTCCTTGCGTGAAACAATGCGCCCATCGCTTCGTACCAGGTGGCGCAGCAGCTCCGATTCCATCAGCGTGAGGTGTATGACGTTGTCGGCCGTGCGCAGTTCAAGCGTGCCGAAGTCGATGGTCTTGCCGCTAAAAGAAAATGTTCCGAAGTCGCCGGCTCCGGACGAATCAGCGGCCACATCAGCTGCATCCGGATTCTCCTTGCCGGCCCGCATCCATTGGCTTCGCCGAAGCAACCCCTGCAGGCGGGCCAAAAGAATGGACAAATCGAAAGGCTTGGGCAAATAATCGTCCGCTCCCGCAGCAAAGCCTTTCAGCACATCTTCGGGTTGGCCGCGAGCGGTAAGCATGAGCACCGGCACATAATTCCGCGCCGCGCGTAATTCTGAAACTACGCTGAAGCCATCTTTGCCCGGCAGCATAATGTCGAGCACGATGGCATCGAAGTTTTCCTTCTTGTCCAGAAGACGATCGGTAGCCGCTTCTCCATCTCCCACTACCTCGGCGGAGTAGCCTTCGGCTTCCAGATTGAAGCGCAATCCCTGCGCCAGATGAGCTTCATCTTCCACCACCAGAACCCGGCTCATGCGATTTCCTTCATGCGATCGCCCTCATGATAACGACCTCATGACAACGACCTCGGCAGTTCCATCGTAATTGTCGTGCCGTGGCCTTCGCCGGCGCTTTCGGCAAACACTCTGCCGCCGTGCTTTTCCGCGATCGACTTCACAATGAACAGGCCCAGTCCGGTTCCTTTCACATGCGCCAGCGAGCGGTGGCTGACGCGGTAGAAGCGCTTGAAGATGCTCTTCATATCGTCGGATGGGATGCCGACACCATGGTCCCGCACGCTGAGCACAAGACGTTTTTCATCAGGCGCAGCCAGGCGCACGCGCACATCCACGTGCTCGCCGGAATATTTGATGGCATTGTCGAGAACGTTGAACACTGCGGTGCGAAGGTCTTCATCGCTGCCCAACACGCGCAACCCCGTGCCATTGCTCGAGGCCTCCTCATAGCGGAGAGCCTCCTGCGGCAGATGATGGCGCGTCCGGGCGGCGTCCATGCAGTCGCGCACCAGTTGGCGGAAGTCGACCGCGGATTTCTCCCGTCCGGCTTTCTTATCTCCAGCGCGGCCTGCGCGCAGCACTTGCTCCACGGTCTCGGTGAGGCGATCCGTATCGCTGAGCATCACTCGGTAAAACTCCTGCTTTTGCGGTTCTGGCAAGTCACGGCGCTGCAAGGTTTCCAGATGCAGTCGAATGGAAGCAACCGGCGTCTTCAATTCGTGGGTGACGGCGTTGATGAAGCTGTCATGCTGCTCACTGCGCCGCAACTCGCGAACCAGAAAGCTCGTGTTGACGATCATGCCCGCAATGATCAGCGCAAAAAAGATGACGCCGAAGAACAGCAGCACGCCTTCGCGCCAGTTAAGAATGATCCATCCAACATTGAGCGCAACCGCCAGGGCCACCAGGGTGATGCCCAGGAAGAGGAAGAAGACGATGGTCCCGCGGCGGCTCGTGATGCGCATGGCGTCAGAGTGATTTTACCGCGTCAGGAGCCACCCTCCTGAAACATTCAGGTGGTGCGGTTAACAACGCAAATCTTAAACGCAGGCTCGCAGAGAAACACGGAGTAAATCTGCTCAGGACAAGGTCTATACTGTGTTCCTCTGTGGCCTCTGTGTTAAAGGTTTGCGGCAGACAGCAGCAAAAACCCCGACCGTGATGGTCGGGGTGGAATTTCCGAAGGTTGCAAGAAACTTAGTCCCCCGCCGCCGCGCCCTCCGCGAGAGAACCCGTAACCAGCCGTCCGTTCGGCGCAGCAACCAACCCGCTTTCCAGATCAGCCAGCCGGACGCGCTTGACGTCCCAGGCCAGCCCCAGCGTCTTCAGCGCCCATATACCGTACCAGTTCATATCGACTTCATACCAGGTGAAGCCGTGCTGTGCGGCCGTCGGATGCGCGTGATGATTATTGTGCCAGCCTTCTCCGAACGTCAGCAATGCAACCCACCAGCTATTCGTGGAAAGATCGCGCGTAGTAAATCGCCGCGAGCCCCAGGAGTGCGTTGCCGAGTTCACCAGCCAGGTAGCGTGCAGGCCAACCACAGTGCGCATGAAGATGCCCCACATCAGAAACGGAAGCCCGCCAATAGCAAACAGGATGACTCCC
This sequence comes from Verrucomicrobiia bacterium, assembly GCA_035484995.1. Classification (GTDB taxonomy): domain Bacteria; phylum Acidobacteriota; class Terriglobia; order Terriglobales; family Acidobacteriaceae; genus Sulfotelmatobacter. The sequence continues at coordinate 7,497 of DATHOK010000052.1, forward strand.
AGCACAATCATGGGTACGTAGTGATACTTCGTGATCCAAACGTGAAATTTGTCTTTGGCGAGGTCGGGAACGTAGCGTGCCAGCGTGGTCGTGTCATGGTGCATCGACTTGCCCATCAGAATCCAACCCATGTGCGCCCACCATTTGCCCTCGATGGGCGAATGCGGGTCGCCATCCTGATCCGAATATTGGTGATGAATGCGGTGAGTCGCGACCCAGAAAATCGGCCCGCCTTCGAGCGCGAGCGTGGCGCAGACGGTCAGGAAGTACTCCACCCACTTCGGGGTCTTGTAGCCGCGGTGCGTGAGCAGCCGATGATAAGCCATGCCGATACCCAGGCTGCCCGAAACCCACCACAAGAACATGGCGACGAACAGAGCCTTCCATGTGAAGAAGAAAAGCGCCGCCACCGCGCCCACGTGAAACAGGCCCATGAAGATCGCGGTCACCCAGTTCACTTCACCGTTTGCCGCTTGCCGTTTTTCCAGGCTTTCCAGTTGCATATCCAAAGTGGTTCCTCGTTCGGCTGGTTCTCGAATCCGCTACCGCCTGATCTAACGTATCAAGGGATTGGGCTAAGGCACTGTAATACTTGTGTAATAGCGGGCTGGGAGGGCATTACCGAGGTACCAGAGGAAGGTAACAAAGCGGGGCGCGACCGGAGCCGCGCCCCCGAACGAGCAGAATTACGTGCAGAATTACGTGCAGAATTACAAATCACTTATTCGACCAAACTCTCACGCGCTCTTCGGCATTTGCTTCATAGCTTCTTCCATCTCTTCCATCGTGACATCGTGCTTGTGAGTTCCAATCGACCACTTATGCCCGAACGGATCGGCCAGCTTTCCGTAGCGGTCGCCCCAGAACATATCCGCCACCGGCATTTCAACGGTTGCTCCGGCCTTCACCGCGCGGTCAAACGCCGAGTCTACGTCTTCGACATAAATGTGCAGTCCCATGCCGGCGCCACCAGTGCTCTGCGGCGACAAGGCGCCCATTTGCGGGAACTCGTCGCCCAGCATCAAGATGGAGTCGCCAATTTGTAGCTCGGCATGCGCAACTTTACCGTCCGGCGATTTCATAACGCCGCCTTTTTCCACGGCGCCAAACGCCTGCTTGTAGAACTCGATGGCGCGGGCAGCGTTGCGGACAGTCATATACGGAGTAACGGTGTGGAAACCCTCGGGTACAGACTTAGCAGTCACGATTCACCTCCTAAAAATGAAAAAATCGGGCGACCGATCTTACACCAAAATGCGGAAACGGTTTGTCAACGGAGTATGAAAAGCGGTGATAAGGTTTCTAGGTTTCAAGTTTCGCGCGTTTCGAGGGAACTTCGAAACCTTGACACGTGAACCTTGAAACCTGATTCCTTTTCCGGCTTTCCCGCGGTAGGACTCAGAAAAATCTGGTGACCCCTTCTTCCAGCACCACTATTCGGTCCTCGATCCCCGCCGAGCGCGCTGCCTGCTCCAGCAGTTGCAGCGGCTCATCCACCGGCTCGTGCGACAGCCGGAAGCTTCCGTAGTGCATCGGGACCATCCAGCGCGACCTCAGGTCGAGGAACGCTCGGGTAGCGTCCGCCGGACTGGTATGCACGTTGCGAAAGCTGGGAGGGTTGTAAGCGCCAATAGGAAGCAGTGCCAGTTCCGGCGACAAGCGGCGGCCGATCTCGCGGAAGCCCGCGAAATAGGCCGTGTCGCCGGCGTGATAAACAGAGTGCTTCGCGGCTTGCAGCACATAGCCGCCATAACCGCGGTGCGAATCCTTGAGAATGCGCGCTCCCCAATGCCGCGAAGGAACGTGCGTCACCTCCAGGCTGCCGTGCCGCGAACTGTTCCACCAATCGAGCTCAATAATCTCGGAGAAACCGAGATCGGAAATCAGGTCCGTCACGTGGCTCGGAATTATGATTGCCGGAGCCGTTCCGCGGGTTCGCAGATTGTTCTGCACGATGGCGCGCAGCGACGGCCGGTGCAGATGATCAAAGTGCGCATGCGTCACCAACACCAGATCGATGGCCGGCAAATCCCGCACGCGCAGCCCGGGACGCCGCAGCCGTTTCAGCACGAAGAGCCAGCGCGCGAAGTTCGGGTCGATCATCACGCTCTGCGCGCCGATCTGCACGAAGAAGCTGGAATGGCCGATGAAAGTCACTCCCAGCTCACCGTTCGACACCAGACGCGGGGTGTGCGTCTCTCCGCAAAGCGGTGTTACCGCGGAGTGCCGCACCAGGCGCCCGAATTGTGAAGCTCGCTTGCGAAGCGCCGGATTGCGCAGCGTTTGTTTAATCACTCTACGATTCCCTAGTTCATTGGATGAGCGCCGCCCATCGCTAGCGCTATTTTAGTTCAGGATGAAACATAAAAGCGCGTTATTCCCCCGGTTCCCCTAGTAACCTCTTTCGTGCGGACGCTCGAATCGCACAGCCGGCAATCATCCGAAGCCCTTTCTAATGCTTGCTTGACCTTGATCCGCTCGCTCATATCTAATCCGGAGGGTTCTTTTATCGCCAGGAGAAGCTCAGAAATGCGAGTCGCTTTCTTAGGTCTGGGAATTATGGGACACGCAATGGCCACCAATCTGGTTAAAGCCGGCCACGAGGTCACGGTTTGGAACCGCACGCCGGGCAAACTGGTGGAAGGTGCAGGCATGGCTCCCACACCAGCCGCAGCCGCGCAAGGCGCCGAAGTAGTTTGGATGTGCGTTTCCGACACCGCCGCGGTCGAGAAGATATTGTTTGGCCCGGAAGGCGTCGAGCAATCGCTGACTGATGGCATGATTATCGCGGATTCCAGCACCATCTCGCCTTCTGCCACCGTAAAATTTGCCGAGCGTGTTCGCGCCCGCGGCGTGGCCTACGTCGATGCTCCCATGACCGGATCGAAGATCGGCGCCGTCAACGGCACACTGATTTTCATGGTCGGCGGTGACGAAGCGACCATCGATCGCCTCAATCCCTTGTTCGCCGCCATGGGCAAAAAGATTTTCCGCATGGGCGAAACCGGCAAAGGCCAGACCACCAAGCTGGCGATGAACCTGCAGATCGCCCTTATTTATGAGGGCTTCGCTGAAGCTCTCACTCTCGCCACAAAACTTGGCGTGGACTCGCGGCAACTGGTCTCGCTGATCGAAGCCACCATGGTCCGCTCTGGAGTCGTCGAGTACAAAGCGCCTTTCGTTCTGCAGCGTGACTTTACGCCCAATTTTCCGCTGCGGCTCATGCACAAAGACATCCTGCTCACACTCGAAGCCGCGAAAGAAGCCCGCGTAAAACTCCCCGCTCTTGAAACCGTGGAAGAGATCTACGAAATGGCCACCGAAGACGGCCACCGCGATCTCGACTATGCCGCAACCCTGACCCTGCTGGAAAAGTGGGCCGGGGTGCAGGTGAAAGGCGAAGCGGCATAAGGCGTTGACGCGCCCCACCTCGCCCCCTGATATGTTCCCGCTAGCGGCGAGCTCTTCGATTGATAGAACAAAGATTGATAGAACAAAGATTGATAGGCTAAATATTGATAGGCCAAACCATTTCGCACTACCGCATTGTCGAGAAACTTGGCGGTGGTGGTATGGGCGTGGTCTACAAAGCCGAAGACTTGAAACTTGGCCGTTTCGTCGCACTTAAGTTCCTGCCCGGTGACGTTGCCGCCGACCCGCAGGCCCTCAGCCGGTTCCAACGCGAAGCCAAGGCCTCCTCGGCTCTGAACCATCCCAACATCTGCACCGTCTACGAGATTGACGAGCAGAATGGCCAGACCTTCATCGCAATGGAGTTTCTTGACGGCGCAACCCTGAAGCATGTGATTGGCAATCGCCCAATGGATCTGGATCGTGTCCTGGAGATCGCTATTGAAATTGCCGACGCACTCGACGCAGCTCATGGGCAGGGCATCGTTCACCGTGACATTAAGCCGGCCAACATCTTCGTCACCAAGCGAGGTCACGCCAAAATTCTGGACTTCGGTTTGGCGAAGGTCACGCTCAAGCCAGACGATATCGGCATTGGAGCCACTGCCACAGTTGTCGCCGAGGAGTATCTCACCAGCCCGGGCAGCACGCTGGGAACAGTCGCTTATATGTCGCCTGAGCAGGTTTTGGCCAAGGAACTGGATGCTCGAACCGATCTTTTTTCCTTTGGAGTCGTGCTCTACGAAATGACGACCGGTACACTGCCCTTTCGCGGCGACGGTTCGGGAGTAATCTTCGATGCCATCCTTCATAAACAGCCACCCGCAGTCGTGCGTCTGAATCCCGATCTTCCAGCAAAACTCGAAGATGTAATCTCCAAGTCCCTGGAAAAGGATCGTGACGTCCGATACCAGTCCGCCACAGAACTAAGAGCAGATCTGAAGCGGGTGAGGCGTGATACCGAGTCGCAGCGCCTTCAAATCGCTCCTGCGTCAGCCCAGCAGTCCTCACGATTCAGCCGCACATCCAAGGCAGTGATGGTCGCGGCGGCTATTGTTCTTATCGCATGCCTGGCAGCCTATGGAGTTCGAAACTATATTTCCCGGTCTCGCCCGCCGGAAGCCGTGCAAGTTGCTCCCAAACCCTCCGTTGAAACCATGGCCGTGCTTCCCTTCCACGATATCTCCGCAGCAACCTCCGATAGTTGGGGCATCGGGATGACCGACGCCATCATCAGCCGCCTGACCTCGCTGCAAAATCTGGCGGTGCGCCCAACCACCTCGGTTTTGAAATACGCCAAGGAAACCCCGGATCCTGCCGAAGCGGCCAGAGCTTTGAATGTGGAAAGCATTTTGGAGGGCACCTACCAGCGCTCTTCCGACGTAATCCGCGTCACGGTTCAACTCATCGACGGCCGGACCGGCAACACCAAGTGGTCGCAACGCTACGACCTGCACAGTGCCGACATCCTGAGCTTTGAAGATCAGATCGCCACCAAGGTCGTAGAAGGCCTCAAGATCGAAATCTCTCCCACCGAGCAAAAGTCCATCCAGCAACTTGCCACCACCAACGTCGACGCCTACAACGATTACCTCCAGGCACGTTTCTATCTGAACGAATACCTGGTCACTTCGCGGCTGGAGAGTATTGAAAAAGGCAAAACCCTCCTTGCCCGCGCCGTCTCGCTGGATAAGAATTTCGCCGAAGCCTACGCCCTGCTGGCCGAGTTTTGCGTGTTTCAAGGGGCGAATTTTCTTGAAGATGCCTCCGGAAATTTGAAGCGCGGCGAGGCCGCAGCCCAGAGCGCGTTGAGCATCAATCCCCACTCGGTGCAAGGATTGACTGCCTTGGGCGGAGCCTACAGTGAGCAGGGCCGCGTGGGCGAAGGCATCCGCGTCGTCCGGCAGGCAGTTGCTCTCGCTCCCAACGACGAGAATGCCTGGCAGAACCTCGGCTATTCATACTATTACGCGGGCCTGAATGAACTTTCCGAAAAAGCCTACCGGCGCCTGATGGAGTTGAATCCCACTACTCTTCAGCCCCGTTGGATGAACGCCCGCATGCTTCTCTACCAGGGCAAGCTGCCGGAGGCCGATCAGGAAATGCGCCAGGTCGTGGCCCAAAATCCCGATCAGTTCAAGGCCTTGGCATACTTCGGGGTCGTTCTCTATTACGAGGGCAAGCTCGATGAAGCTCAAGCCGCACTCGAGCGCTCGCTGCAACTATCTCCCAACTCCGGCGACGAAGCACCCCAGATGATGGCCGGGTTCTTATACGCTTCTCGTCACCAGCGCGAAAAAATCAACCCCAAGCTGTTGCAACGCCGCCCGCAGGAAATCGTCGATGGCGATGGCGCCTATTGGACCGGTGGCATCTATGCCCTGCTCGGCGACCGCAAGAACGCTCTCCTTTGGCTGCAACGCACCGCCGCTCTCGGAGATGTGAACTACCCCTGGTTCGAACGCGACAAGAATTATGACAGTCTCCGCTCTGATCCGGAGTACCAGAAAATAATGGCGGACATCCGGCAACGCTGGGAAGCATACAAAGAAGAGTTCGATCCTTCCCCGTGATTTTCAGCAATGGCTTTGACACGCGGTCGCCGTCAATATGCCAGCAGAATCCGCAAATCGCGCAGGTTGTTTCCGGTTGGCCCAGTCTCAATCGCATCGCCCAGCGCATTGAAGAACGGATAAGCGTCGAATTTCTCCAGCGCTGCTCTGGCATTTAGCTTTTTCAACTGCGCGCGTGCCACTGTGCTTCCATCTGCAACCGCGCCAGCCGCCGGGCTGTTTCCATCTACTCCGTCCGTTCCCGCGCTGAGCGCAGTGATGTTTTGTCCCGCAATCTTCGCGGCGCACGCCAGTGCAAACTGCTGATTGCGTCCGCCGATACCTCCGTTCGTGACCTTCACTGTCACTTCCCCACCGGAGATCAGGCACACTCGCTCGGATCTTGTTTTCAGCTCACGCACACACTTCAATAAATATTCGGCCGCGCGCTCGTAGTCCCAATCATCACAAGAATTGTCCACATGCACGGCAAACCCAGCGCGCTCGGCCGCGACTTTCGCCTGCTCGACTGCAGTTTGGTTCGAAAGAATTGTCCACCATCGCGAACGGTAGAAGGCCTGATCGTCCGACTTCGGCGTTTCCTCTAGAGCATGGCGCTCAAAAAGCTCGCGCGTGGAGTGCGGAAGCCGCGGGAGCAATCCGTGCTTCTCGGCGATGCGATAACAATCTTCAACGCTGGCTGAGTCGGGCATCGTCGGACCCGAAGCCAGAGCATCGGGAATATTGTCGGGAACGTCGGAAACCAGCAGCGAAACCTGCTGCGCCGGAAACGCAGCCTGCGCCAGCCGTCCGCCTTTGACAGCAGAGAGGTGTTTGCGGATGGCGTTAATCTCAGCGATCGGCGCGCCGGAATGCACCAGTGCGTGATAGGTCGCTATCAGATCGTCGAGTGAGATCTCGTCGTCGATGGGCTTTTCGACGATAGACGATCCTCCGCCGCTGAGCATGAATATAACGAGAGAGGCCGCAGTTTGCGCCTCAAGTGCTGTGCGGATCGCGCTTGCTGCGCGGATGGATTCGGCGTTTGGCGTAGGATGCCCACCGCGAAAATAGCGAAAGCCGCGTATCTGCGCCGATGGCTCAACCGGACACGCCACAATTCCCTCCAGCGCAGACTCGCCGACCTGCTGCGCGAGGGCTTCAACCATTGTGTGTCCGGCCTTGCCGATCGAGATCACCAGGACACGCGAATAAGAATCGAGATGGTAAAGATCTTCGCAGACGCGCAATACACCACGCTCGCAGTGCACGTGCCGCGAAAACCCGTTCGCAATCGAGGCCTCGGCCAGCGCGTGGCGAAAGGTCTCGCGAGCGATGAGGCGCATTTCGTGGAACTGCGATTCACGGTCAGCGTCGGACATGAGCAAGATTATATGAACAGGATCATAAAGACGGTGCTCGCACAATTTCTTGTCGCACCCAACCTTCAATCGTCTCCCGCAGTTCCCGCAACCGTCCCTCGAAAAAATGGTCTCCACCTTCAATCAGCACCAGTTTCTTCGGCTCGGGAACCGACGCGACCAGAGCCTCGAGCTTCGCCCGCGGACCAAACTGATCGCGCGCGCCGCTGACAAACAGCTTCGGCTTGGCGCAGTCGCGCAGGAAGTCAAAGGTATACACGCGCGGCGCTTCCGCATCGGCGGCGACGGGAATCGCCGGAACTCCCACGCCTATCAATGCCTTCACGCGCATATCTGGACACGCAGCTCGCAGCCCAACGGCCGCGCCAAAGGAGAATCCCGCGAACAGCAGGGGAAGGTGGAACTCCGCGTCCAGCCAGTCGAGAGCGGTGCGAACATCTTCAACTTCGCCGTTGCCGTGATCGTGTTCGCCCTGGCTGAGTCCGGCGCCGCGAAAGTTGAAGCGCAGCACGGGAAAACCAAAACTGTTCAGCGCCTTCATGGTATGGAACACAACCTTGTTATGCAGTGTTCCTCCAAACAGCGGATGCGGGTGGCAAACGATCGCGGCGTGAGTCGCATTCTCCGAACCGGCGTTGAGCAGTGCTTCGAGTCTTCCCCCTGGGCCTTCAAGGAAGAGCGATCGGATAGTTGAAGATGGCGCGATCACAGTATTCAGATTACATGATCGGTTCAAATCGCAGCGGCCGTGAGTGCGGTAGGTTATTCTCTTCCCATGGACGCTATCACGCTTACCCGACAACTGGTCGACATTGAATCCATTTCGAGCAATGAAACGGCGGTCGGAAACTATCTCTACGGAGAGCTTTGCCGCATTGGCTACCAGACGCGGCGCATGCCGGTCGAAGGCAATCGCTTCAACGTTTACGCCACATTGCCGGAGCAGCCGAATCCGGCGGTTGTTTTCTCCACGCACATGGACACGGTTCCTCCGTTCATAGCATCTTCCGA
>DATHOK010000053.1:0-11089 GCA_035484995.1 Verrucomicrobiia bacterium
GCGCTGGAAGCGCTGCGCCACCCAAAAACAGAGCTGCCAGCTAGAACGGAATGTCCTCATCCGTGATCGGCCCGGACCCTGCAGTCGCGTGCTCTGGCTCCGGCATCCGCTGGTCGAAGTTGTTGCCGCCGCCGCTGCTGGCTGATGCGCCGCGTGAACTATCTTTGAAATCTCCGCCGCCTTCGCCGCGTCCGCCGAGCAGGATCAGGTCACTGGCTACGACTTCGGTCATGTACTTCTTCTGTCCGCTGGTCTTGTCGTCCCAGGAGCGGGTTTGCAGGCGGCCTTCGATGTAGACCTTGCCGCCCTTCTTCAGATATTCGCCCGCAATCTCGGCGAGGCGCTGCCAGAGCACGACGTTGTGCCACTCAGTGCGGTCCTGCCATTCGCCGCTCTTGTCTTTGAAGCGCTCGTTGGTGGCGATGGTCAGCTTGGCCACGGGCGTGCCCTGCGGCGTGTATTTGATCTCTGGATCTTTCCCGAGATTACCGATCAGTTGAACCCGGTTCAGACTTTTTCCTGCCATGGGGTGCTCCTTCGCAGGGGTTCACTATAGCAGAACTGGAAGCGTGGAAATGGTGCGGAATGTCACAAGTGTAGGACGGAGTATCATTTTGGGCAGCCGTAGGCTCCGTTCGTGGAGGCGAGTATGTCTTGCGACCCTATCATCCGCACTCGGGTTCACTTTAAGGGCGTCGGGATTTTCCTAATTATCGCGGGGCTGCTCGCGCTGCCCGCATGCAGTGTGATGTCGATCCATCCGTTGTATGAAGATGTGTCGCCCCGAGATCCCGACATTGTTATTGACAAAGATCTGGCTGGTTCATGGAGCCTGACGGACGAAAAATGCACAACGATCCTGACCGTCGCGGCGGCCAAGGACGAGGTCTACGACTTTCGAGCCGTTGGGGAGGGAGAAGGGTGCAGCGATCACGGGAAGGAAACTCGGCAGCAGGCTCGACTGGTGAAACTCGACAGTTACTACTTTCTCGATGTCTCGCCGAGGGCGGAGGACGTGTGTGTTACATGCCTCGCCCTGCACACGATCCTTTTGGCACGATTCGATAAGGACACACTTGCACTCACACCGATTGATTCTGACGGGTTGAATGAGTTGCTTCAGGCAGGAACCGTCCACTTGAAAATCCTCCCCGAGGATCCCAAACAGCTTATACCCGAACGTCCGATGACGCTGACCGCCTTGTCCAAAGACCTGAAAAAGTTCTGCCACAAGTTCGCCGAAAACAAGAAAGTTTTCAAGCCAGAATCGACGGAGACGTTCAAGCGGAAGTAAGTTCGCAATCCGCCGTGTTCACGTTATAATCACCGCATGCCTCCTGCACCCGGCGCCACCAAAGCTGTCGGCATGGTTCCCGACGAGATGAAGTCTGAGCCCAGGTCTAAGGGCCTGACCACGCCTCGGAAAAAGAAACCGAAGGAATTGGCGGTCATCACCGAATGCTGCACGGGATGCGCCGGCTCTCCGGCGTGCGTGGAATATTGTCCAGTGGAAGACTGCATGTTCTGGGTGGCGGATGAAGACAGCACCCCGTTCGGCCGCATCGCCGTCGATCCCATTCTCTGTATCGGCTGCAAGAAGTGCCTCAGCAAGGGTCCGGACGGCTGCTTTCTCGACGGCTGCCCCTGGGACGCCATCGTAATGGTCGACACCGTTGAGGTGGAAAAAGAAGTCGGCGCAATGGCGATTTAAGAGCAGTGGCCAGTGATCGGTGACCAGTGGCCAGTAACATCACTTCTTCTTGCTGGATTCCCCTGTATGTTCAGGACTGTCCCCCGGTTCGGGGAAGTCGGTGTCAGCGTCTTTAATCAGCGGATCCTGGTCGCGGTGTCCGAGCTGCTCGGAGAGTGCGAGGTTCCCATCGTGATTATGTTCTTCGCCTTCCGTGGCGCCTTTGGCGCGGTCGGGATCGTTCTCAGAGATTTTATTCATAGTGATTGTCCTTGCTGGCGAGGAAGCTACTGACCAGGCCGCCCTGTGGGCGCAGGTGCGACTCCCAGCTTGCGAAGACGCTCGCGGGCCTGCAGGGCTTCGTTGGATTTGGGATAGCGCTGGATTACGTGGCGGAGTTCAGTGATCCCGTCGTCCTGCTTGCCCAGTTCGATCAGCGAGAGGCCCTTCTTCAACTGAGCCGAAGCAGTCTTGTTTCCAGCGGGAAAGTTCTGCACCACCTGGTCGTAGCTCTGCGCGGCCTGCTGATAATTTCCCTGGCGGAATTGAATCTCGCCCATATAGAAGTAGCAATTCCCGGCGAGATCGGTGTTGGGATAAAACTTTAGATATTGGGAGAATTCCTGCGTGGCCAGGTCGTTGTTGCCGCCGTTGTAATCGCGCAGCGCGTTGTTATAGAGCACATCGGGCGGCGGCGCCTGCGCTAAGGCCTGCGCCTGCGCCTGTTGCTGAGCCTGCTGTGCGGCTGCGGTTTGCTGCGTCGACTGCATGTCCTCCAGTTGCTTGCTGACTTTGGCTAAACGCGCTTTGAGTTCGTCGAGCGTGTCGTTGAGCGATTGGAGCTGGCCCGAGAGTTGGTCGACGTGCGCGGATTGATCCCCCTGCTGTTTTAGCAGCGTGCCTTGCAGGGCAGTGATGGAGCCTGTGACTTTGTTGATGGCGTCCGTATCCTGCTCGACCAGGTTTTTCATGACGCCCATGCGCTCGTCGAAACTGCGCTGCATGGCCGTCATCTGCTCCTGCAGTTGCTGTACCTGGGTCTGCAGTTCAATGATTTCTTTGCTGACGCCCCAAGCCGGAGTGACAGCCAGCCAAAGCACGGAAAGCAGGGCGAAAAGAATGGAGCTGCGTCGTAGTGTCATAGGCGTAGGTTCCTGCAATCTATTTTAGACGGGTTGGCGGCACAATGGGCGGGGAAGATGTTCGGGAACATAGTTGAGAACAAAGAAAGTCAGGGGCGGAGCACTGCTCCACCCCTGAGAGGAAAAATCTCCGGCTACTTTGGATAGACGAAATGGCCGCGGCGGTTCTGCTGCCAACAGGCTTCATTGTCTTCCAGGCAGAACGGTTTCTCCTTGCCGTAGCTGATGGTTTTGATGCGGCTGGCGCTGACCCCGGCCGCTACCAGAGCGCTTTTCACCGTCGAGGCCCGCTGGTCGCCCAGCGCGAGATTGTACTCGGTTGAGCCGCGATCGTCGCAGTGTCCCTCAATTGTGAAATTGATGTTGGGATGTTGGCTGAGGAACTGCGCGTCGCCTTGCGCGGAAGCCTCCTGATCGGCACGAATGTTAGACTTGTCGTAATCGAAATAGATGTCCTTGACATTCTGCCCAAACAGATCCTCGTCAGTCGGCGATGGAGTCGCTGCCATCGGCGGAGGCGGCTGAGTGACGGTGAGGCGCGTCGTGGCCTCCTGCGTTCCGCCTGTACCTTTGGCCACCAGGTGATAGGTGGTGGAATCGGTCGGGCTGACCGGCTGCGATCCGCTGGCTTGAACGGCTCCGATGCCATCGATGGAAACGTCGGTGGCATTGGACGTTTGCCATGTCAGCGTCGAAGACTGACCGGCCGGAATCGTATCCGGACTCACCGAGATTGAAGCGGTAGGCGATGCCGGAGGCGGCGGTGGTGGGGGCGGCGGTGGCGCGGTTTTCTTCTTGCAGGCACCGAGCATAAGAATAGCGGCCAGAGCGATGACGGTTGCGATTACCTTCCAGCTTTGATGCTTCATGTTCTTCCTCTTCACGTTTAGATCCTCCTGCGGACCGGAAAATCGATCTCCAAATTCCGACGAAAGCGTTTTATTTCCAACTCCAGTTCGGTTGCGTATTGCGTCCCGTAAAAGTCAGCTGATGGAGCTTGGTGCCATCGGCGAGCATCATCCAGATCTCTTCCTTCCCCGACCGGCTCGACTGAAAGACGATGTGGCGGCCGTCCGGCGCCCAGAAAGGAAAATCGTTGCGCCCGCCATCGTGAGTAAGCTGCACCCACTGTTTGCTGGCGATGTCCATCAAGTAAATATCGGAGGAGCCTGGATCGCCGGGACCATACTTCCGCGTCCATGCCATCGTAAGGAACTGGCCGTTGGGCGCCCAGTTCGGCGAAACCGCATAACCCTGGTCGGTCATGCGCTGCTGGTTGGTCCCGTCGGCCTCCATGGTATACACCTGAGGTAATCCGGTGCGGCCGCTGACGAAAGCGATCTGGGACCCGGTCTTGCGGTTCCAGGTCGGTGAAACATCCGGGCCTTTATTGGCCGTCATGCGATGCAGGTTGCCTCCGCTGGCATCACAGATATAAATTTCGTTATCCCCGCCGCGCGAAGATGAAAAAGCCAGCCGGGTCGCGTCGGGCGACCAGGCGGGCGACAGATTCGTGCCCCCGAAATGGGGAAAGCCAACCAGCCGGTTGAGATCCATGGAGTACATCAGAATGTCCCAGCCCGATTTGGTCAAGGAACTAAAGGCTAGCCGGGAACCGTCGGGGGAGATGCGCGGCGAAAGGGAAATGGATCCCACATGAGTGAGTTGGCTCTGATTCGAGCCATCGTAATCCATCACCCAGATTTCCTTGTGGCCCGAGCGGTCGCTGACGAAATAGATTTTGCTCTCTGCAATGCCAGGTACGCCGCCGCCCAGACGCAGGATGATTTCATCAGCGAATTTGTGGGCAATGAGGCGCGCCCCCTCATCGGTAGCGACGTCCGTGTATTGCTTGCCCAGCACCTGCGGAGACCCGGTGTTCTTCACGTCATACAGCCAGCCCTGGACAGTGATTTTGCCGGTGGCGGCGCCCAGGTTTCCAAAAGCCAGCATGGCGGCGTTGGGCGGAGGCACGTTCCACAGGTTGAAGGTGACGTCGGCGGGCTGCCCGGGAACCTGCAGGGGATAGAAGCTCTTCGACACCAGTTCGACCACGCCGGAATTATCCAGGTCGTTCCAGAACGTGTCGTTGAATGTCTTCAGCAGCGCGGTGTTTTGAGGATCGCCGGTAGAAGGCTTGAAATCAGGCACCGCAAGGCGGACTTTCTCCACACCCAGAGAAGTGCCGGTGCGGACCCAATCCTGAGCCGAGGCGGAAGAAGTGAGGGAACCGAGCAGAAGGAGCAGGCCGCTCAGAATCTGTGCGACGGTTCGGGCTAAGCCTCGTCTGTGTCTGTTGTCCATCCGTGCGGAGCCGGTGCGGAAACCCGGACAAAAAGATACTGCATACGACAATATCGTACCCCGATATGTTCTCATTGGCAAGTTACGCTTGACCACGATCCATCATAATCATGAAATCCATACTTCAGGAATACTCAGGTAGATGCTGTGTTTGTACGAATTGAGTCCCGGCATTTCTTTTATGGATGCTCCGAGGCAGCTTTAAGGCGGCAAATTTATTTCTTGCTGTAATCAAACCAGAATTCCACCGAGACCTTGTTTCCGGGATAATCCTGCGGCAACGGTCCGAAAGTATCAATCCGCTGTACGGCGCGGACCGCGGATTGATCGAGCGAGGGCACACCGCTGGACTGCTCCACCTGCACATTGGCGGGATGACCATCGCGCGCGATATCAAAAGTGACATAGACCCGCTGCGCCGTTGAAATTCCGGGATCGACCTCGTACTTCAGCCAATTTTCCGAAACCTTCTGGTCGATGACCCGGACGTAGTAGGCATAAAGGCTGCCGAAATCGCCCCCACCTCCGTTGACGCCGAAACCTCCTTTCGCGCCGCCGGCAGAGAACGTGCCATACGGACCACTGACGGGCCCTCCTTCGCCATAAGCAACCTGGTTGGTCTCTTCCTGCGGTGGAGCTGCTGGTTTCGCCTTGGTCGGGGTGGGAGGCTTCGTCGGTTTGATCTTGGAATTCTTGCCCTGGATTTCGATCGCGTCGGGTGCCTTCTCCTCAACCTTGGGCTGAGACTGGGTAAGACCCTTGGATTCGTTCGCCAGAACGTTTTGGCTTTGTGTGGGGTTGGCGGGCAGGGGAACTGAGCTGACCAAAGTGACGCCGATGGCGCTGCCTCCGCCGCCCGCGCCCCAGTTCGCTCCACTGCTTCTGCTAAAAGCTACCGAATAGAGCACGATCAATGCGGTCACCGTGAAATGGAAACCGGCCGACCACCCGAGGGCGCGCCCCCAGTTGTCGTGCTCGAAGAAGATCTCAGCGTTTTGCGCCATGTTCTTCCAGAGGCTGGGTGACAATGCTGATGTTGGTGATGCCCGCTTGCTTCACCGCATCCATAACCGTGGCGAATGCTCCGAATGGGACATCTTCATCGGCGCGAATGAAAATGAACTGGTTGCGGGGATCGCGAATCTTCTGGTGCAGCGTGGCCGGGATCTGGTTGATGTTGATGGTATCGTTCCCCAGAAACACGCGCTGATCCTTGTTAATGGTGAGGACCAGACGTTCCTCGCTGATTTCCTTGACGGTGCGGGTCTTCGGCACGTTTACTTCAATGCCCGATTGCAGAACCGGTGCGGTCACCATAAAGATGATGAGCAGCACGAGAACAACGTCCACCAGTGGGGTGATGTTGATGTCGGCAAGAGCGGTCTGCGTGCGGCCGTTGGAGGAAGTGAACGCCATCAACGCCTCACTTCTGGCGCGGCTTGCGGCTGAATGCTCTCGATGGCGTTTAGCACTTCCAGGCCAAAGTCGTCACCCCTGGCGGCGAATGTGCGAATGGAACTGCCGATGAGGTTGTAAGCGATGACGGCGGGGATGGCTGTAGCCAGTCCCGCGGCAGTAGTGATGAGAGCTTCCGATATACCTGGTGCAACCGCGCGCAGCGTGGCGCCGCCGGCCGTGCCCAGGCCATGGAAGGCGTCAATGATGCCCCAGACCGTGCCGAACAAGCCGATGAACGGCGTAACGGCTGCTGTAATGGCGAGCCAGGGAACGTTGCGCTCAAGCCGCGTGATTTCTTCCGAGGCTCCGATCTGCATGCCGCGCTGCACCGCAGTCAGGCTGCGCAGCGCAGTTCCATGCGCCGACAACTGCCGTTTATATTCCTGGAATCCACCCTCGAAAACGCCCACCAGGGGGCTGGGCCGGAACTGATCCGCGACCGTCGCAATATCCTGCAGCCGCTGCGCCTTGCGAAAAGCCCGCAGGAAGCGTCCACTCTGCCAGCGGGCGCGGCGCAGCAAGTTCCATTTAGTGAGAATGATGGCCCAGGAGATAAAACTGAATGCCAGCAAGGTCAGAAGGACAAACTTGGCGACCGGGCCGCTACTGGAAACGAGTTCGACAATTTCGCCGCCGACGAAAGCTGCAAAGTAGGGAAGATGCATCGTAGTTTTAGGATACCTTGGTTGCGATTATAGATGATCGTGGCGAGCTTCTTTGCGGGACGTATCCTAAGAATAACGTGTATGAAGACCTGAAGCGTCCCCGCTTCACATTTATTTTCCTGATATACCCCAGCCTCGCGGCCGACATCTAAGGGGAGCATTTAACTCAGTCAAGGAAGCCTGAAGGAGGGGAAATCATGGCTAAGCACGGACTACTGGGAAACTATCGCTTCAAGGATGCTACAGAAGACATTCGAGGCTCCAAGTTGTACGGGATAAACGATGAGAAGCTTGGCAAGATTGACGATGTGATCTTTGATCACTTCACAGGACTCATTTACTACGTAGTGGTCGACACCGGCGGATGGTTGACGAGCAAGAAGTTTATTGTGCCGGCGGACCGGCTTCGGATGTCCGTCAATCACCAAGATGATTTTTCCGCCGATCTTACCAAGGAGCAGGTGGAAAGCCTCCCGCCTTACCAGGAAGTAGATCTGGAATCCGATGAACAGTGGTCGGATTATGAGGGGCGTTACCGATCGAAGTGGGAGGCAAATCCCGTGATGCACCGGGCGGAGACAGACCGAAACATCACTCCCACGACACAGCAGATGCCGGGGCAATCGCCTTCGGCCCGGGCCGCGGAATCTGCGGGCGGTAAAGTCGAGACGGGGGCATTCACCGAGGGCGGCTTCGCTGCCAGCACCGATTCGGTTGTAATCAGCCAGAGCGCAGTCGGGATCGGTCCGCGCTGGGATAGATTCCAGGACCGATTAAGGGAACGTCGCAAGCAGGTGATTACCACAGGTTCCACCGAGGAAAGCGCGGATAAGTACCGGAAGGCCGGCTAGTCAAGAGGTCCTTATATGGAGCCACGGCTTCGGCCGTGGCTCTTCTATTTTGTTGTCCGGAATAGCTTCAGACTAGATTTTCCCGATTTTCCTGGAGCAGGCCGATAAAGCCCGTTCCTCCGCAAACTGCAACCGACAACTGGCCACTGGCCACCGCCTTTCATGCTATGCTGCGCAAAACCTCGACAATGTCGGCTGGATCGTCGACCAAGGGCGGCCTGTGCTGGTTGAATTGCGACTGGAGAACTACGCGGTCATCGACAACGCGGTGGTGGAGTTCGCCTCCGGTCTGAACCTGCTGACGGGAGAAACCGGCGCCGGCAAATCCATACTGATTGATGCGCTGGCCCTGCTGCTCGGCGAAAAAGCGTCGAGCGAAGTGATTCGCACCGGTGCGGATCGCGCGGTGGTCTCTGCGGTTTTCGGCTGCGACGGTGCCGGCGGAGACGCCATCGAAAAAGTGCTGGAGCACAACGGTCTGGACGAATCAGACGACGGCTCTCTGATCGTGCGTCGTGAGATTGCTGCCGGGGGCAAAGGCCGCGTCTTCGTGAACAACCAGCCGGCCACCGTAGCGGTGCTGCGGCAACTCGCGCCGCATCTGGCAACCATTCATGCGCAAAATGAATCGATCCTGTCCTTTGATTCCCCGGCGCGCCTGGCATTACTGGACGGATTTGCCGGAAGCCGGCTCGATCAAGTCGCGGCTGCGTTCGAAGCGTGGAAGGGAATTCGCGCCCGCATCGATGATCTGCAGCGGGACGAACAGGACCGCTTGCGGTTAGTGGATCTTTGGACGTTTCAGAACCGCGAGATCGAAGAAGCTCGGCTGCAAGCCGGCGAAGACGAGCGCCTGGAAACCGAAAAGGGCGTTCTGGCCAACGCCGAGAAGATTTACAACGCCGCCATGCAGGCTTTCGATTTGCTGTATGAGGGAGACGGTTCCACATCCGCATCGATGCGGGCCGCGCAGAAGCAGATTGAAGAACTTGCGCGATACGAGCCCAGGTTTCAAGAGGCGCTTGCCGCACTGGAAACCGCGCGCATCAGCGTGGAAGATGTGGGAGCCACGGTCAGGGATTACGCGGGCGGAATCCACGCCTCCCCCGAACATTTGGCAGAGGTCGAAGACCGGCTCGCTGTGCTCGACCGGCTGAAACGCAAGTACGGTCCGGCGCTCGAGGACGTGATCGGCTTCGGAGCAGACGTTGCGCGCAAGCTTTCGGAGATCGAAAACAAAGACGAGATCCTGCGCGAGTTGCGCTCCGAGCTGGCGAAGAGCGGCGCGGACTATTTGCGTGCCGCGCGGGCGCTGTCGAAAGCCCGCCAAGACGCAGCGCGCAAGCTGGAGAAGCTGGTAGAGGCCGAGATCAACGATCTCGCCATGAAATCGACTTTCCGCATTCAGATGACGACCAGCGAAGAAGAAGGGAACTGGGCAGCTGCGGGAATCGATGAGGTCGTTTACATGATTGCGACAAATCCTGGCGAGCCCATGCGCCAGTTGGAGCACATTGCATCAGGCGGCGAATTGTCGCGAGTAATGCTGGCGCTGAAGCTGAGTGTGACATCGACTCATGTGGCGCGGGCGCCTTCGCCCGCGAAAGCCGGCACCCCTCGCGCAACTGTCCAGCGCACCATGGTCTTCGACGAAATCGATACCGGCATCGGGGGCCGCGCGGCCGAAGCGGTAGGAAAGAAGCTGAAAGCGCTGGCGCGCTCGAATCAAGTTCTGTGCGTCACTCACCTCCCCCAGATCGCCACCTTTGCCGATCAGCATTATGTAATCGAGAAGAAAGACCGCAATGGCCGCACGCGCACAAGCATCCGCGCCGTAGTGGGCGAAGAGCGCACCGAGGAAGTGGCCCGCATGCTGAGTGGGGCCAAGCTCACAGATACATCTCGCAAGCACGCCGAGCAGATGATCAAAGCCAACGGATAAGGTGAAATTAGGCTCTTGACTAGGGAGTTTCAGTTAGCTAACATTGGTTAGCTAACCATTGCAAAATGGAAACCATCACCATCCACAAGGCCAAAACGCAGCTTTCCCGGCTCATCGAGAAGGCTTGCAAGGGTGAGGAGATCGTGATCGCGCGTGGGAAGAAGCCGGTCGTGCGGCTGGTCGCCATCGAAGACCAGCGCGGCGATCGCAAGCCTGGCGCCTGGAAGGGCAAGATCAAGATCGGGCCCGAGTTTTTTGAACCCTTACCTCCGGAAGAACTTGAAGGTTGGGAGTAAGTCTCCTTGCGTTGCCTGCTTGATACTCACACCCTCATCTGGTGGATGACGACCGACCCGCATCTTTCCAGGTCCGCCCGTACCCTGATCGAACAAGAGAGCACCATTTCATTGGTGAGCGCGGCCTCAGCCTGGGAGATAGCCACAAAGGTTCGCCTCGGGAGGCTCCCTGCAGCGGCAGACCTCGTTGAGGATTTTGTTGATGACATAAAGCGTCAACGAATGGAGATACTCGCCGTAAGTGCCGAACACGGCATCCGTGCGGGCCTACTGCCGGGTCCGCACAAAGATCCTTTCGACCGAATGCTGATTGCCCAGGCCCAGGCCGAGAACGTGCCGATCCTAAGCAATGACCGGGCGTTGGATGGATACGGTGTGCGAAGGCTCTGGTAGCCCGGACTCGGCCGATGCTGGTCAACCCCAAATTCTTGCACTTCACTGCTAATCCCCGCCGTTTCTGTGGCTTACGTTGACCAGAAGGGTACTTTCCAGTAGTTTATTGGTATCGCCTCTATGGGGTTCGTGTACCCTTGTCTTACAGGTTTTCAAGCCCAGATTTTGCATCTTAAGTGGCATAAGGCCGATCAGTTAAGACGATCGCAGGAATGGGAGTTTGATAGTGCCAAAGAACCAGGGAAAGACATTGTTGTTGCTCAAGCCGCGGGGGTTCTGCGCCGGAGTGGTGCGGGCTATCGACGTCGTACGTATCGCGCTCGAGGCCTTCGGCCCACCGATTTACGT
>DATHOK010000054.1:0-5619 GCA_035484995.1 Verrucomicrobiia bacterium
CCCAAGCGAACCTCGCATGCAACAATCTGGTCAACCTGTTCGACGCGTCACTGCGCCTTCTGCATCCGGTGATGCCCTTCATCACCGAAGAAATCTGGCAGGCAATGTATGAGGGCCGCCCGCCGGTGAAGTCGATCGCGCTGGCAGGGTATCCCCAGGCCAACGAGAAACAGTTCGATCTGAACGCCGAGACAGAGATGGCGATTCTGCAGGACTTGATCGTTAACGTGAGGAATGTTCGCGCGGAATTGAAGATCGAGCCCAAGGTAAAAGTGCCGATCGAGGTATTCGCGGCTGAGCCCGGCATTCGAACCATGGTCGAGCAGAATCGCAGCGCCGTAGAGCGGCTGGCGCATGTGGAGAAGATCACGTTCGTAAACGGCTCCCTCGCCAAGCGTGCCGGCGCCCGCAGCACCGCCCGTTTCGATGTCCACGTGGTCTACGAAAGAAAGATCGACGTCACCGCCGAGCGCGAGCGCTTGACCAAAGAACTGGATAAAATCGAAAAAGAGTTCGCCAACAATCAACGGCAGCTGGGCAATGAGCAATTCCTGGCGAAGGCCCCCGAAAAGGTAGTCGAGGGCTTGCGCCGCCGCGCTCAGGAACTGTTAAGCCTGCGCGAAAAGATAAGGCGTCAATTAGATGAGTTGAATGGCACAAGCCCAAATGCTTAGAACTGGCAACTGACAACTGGTCACTGGCCACTCCTTCATGGACTTTAACAGCCGCCGCATCACCGCGATCCTGGAAAACGCGCTGCTCGAAGACCGGGCCACGCGCGATGCGACCAGCTACGCCTGCATCGATTCCAACCAGCGTGCCTCGGCCACCATTCTCGCCAAGCAGGATTGCATTCTCGCCGGGATCGGCTGCGTGGGTCGCATCCTCGATGTCTACGCTGCTCTCGACGGCGCCGTCACTTCGCACTACGAAGTCACCACGCACCCCGAAATTTTCGACGGTGTACGCCTCCACAAAGGTCAATCAATCGCGGTGATCCGGCACAACGCGCGCGTCATTCTGTCGTGCGAGCGCGTGATCCTGAACTTCCTGCAGCGCATGAGCGGAATCGCCACTCTGACCCGCAAGTTCGTGGATGCCGTCTCCGGCACCAAGGCTCGAATTCTCGACACGCGTAAGACCGCTCCCGGCCTGCGCGTAATCGACAAATATGCCGTGCGCTGCGGCGGCGGACAGAATCACCGGCTCGATCTGTCCGACGGAGTCCTCATTAAGAACAACCATATCGCGCTTGCGGGAGGAATCGTGCCGGCGATCGAGCGCGCGCTGCACAACCGGCGGGGTTCTCAGATCCTCGAAGTCGAAGTGCGCACTCATGAAGAATTGGAGCAGGCGCTGGCCAGCGGAGCGGAAGCGATTCTTCTGGACAACATGTCTCCCGAAGACGTGCGGCGAGCAGTCGAGCGCTGCGCCCAACTGGAGCGCAGCGTTCCGCTCGAGTGTTCCGGCGGCATCCGTCTCGAAAATGTGCGTGCCTATGCCGAAGCCGGCGTGGACTTCATTTCCGTCGGCCTGCTGACCCACTCGCCTCAGGCAGTGGATATGAGCCTGCGGGTCGTACCGGCCTGGGTAATCATCTAAATCGCGTTGGATCTACACACGCCTCGAAGGCGAACGATAAACCCGCGATTGTCGTTTCTCACGAATTCCCGCATAATTCCTGCATCAAGAAGACAGCGACAATTCGGAAGAGCCAGCCTTCGCGCCCGAAATCTGCCGCAAGCCCATCGAAGGCAGCGCTAGCAGCACACTCCCAGGCCACTGACGTTCGCCTGGGCCGCATCGTGCGCCTGTTGATGGAGCACGCTACGGTGGTCGCGAGCGGAACCAAGATCGCACAGGAGATTTCTTCCAACCGTTCTGAGGTCTGGCGGCTGATTCAGCATTTGCGGGGACTGGGTGTGGATGTCGCGGGGCACCCCGCAACGGGCTACCGGCTGAGGTCGGTGCCGGATCTTCTTCTGCCCGAGATGCTGCAGCCCATGTTGCGCGGCACCATCTTCGATACTCAGCTTCATCATTTTTATAAGATTGGCTCGACCAACGCCGCGGCCATGGCGGCTGCCGCGGAAGGCGCCGCCGAAGGCAGCGTGTTTCTCGCCGAAGAGCAAACTGCGGGACGAGGCCGCGGAGCGCACTCCTGGCAGTCGCCGCGGTCAACTGGAATTTACTGTTCAGTGGTGCTGCGCCCGGCGTTGCCACCTTCCGAAGCGCTCGTGCTCGCACTCGCGGCAGGCTTGGCGGTGCGCGCAGCGATCGAGCAAGTTGACCCACGCGTAAGCCCCGACCTGAAGTGGCCAAACGATGTCCTCATCGATGGCAAGAAAGTATGCGGCGTCCTCACCGAAATGAACGCCGAAGTTACGCGCGTGCGCTACGTGGTCGTCGGAATTGGGATCAACGTAAACCAGCAGAGTTTTCCCAAAGAATTAGAGGGCGAGGCAACGTCGCTGCGAATGACGACCGGCAGCGATTGGTCGCGAGTGGAATTGACCGCCGCTTTGCTAAAATCGCTCGATCGGGAATATCGTCAGTTGGTCGAACAACCGGATGCCCGTCAATCGATTCTTCGCCGTTTCGCCGAGCAGTCCTCGTGGGTGCGCGGCAAACAAATTCGCGTCGAGGAGAACGGTTCGAAAATCGAAGGAACCACAGAAGGCCTGGACCAGCGCGGCTTCCTGCAGGTGAGAACCGCGCAGGGATTGCAGACGGTTTTGAGCGGGACGGTAAGAGAGAAGTGAAACAAGAGCGGACCTCATACGCGGGTTTCGAACAATGGTTCGGGAAGGGCACGGCTTCAGCCGGGCCGTCTAAGGCTCTGGAAAAATCATGCTTTTCGTTCTCGATGTCGGCAACACGAACACGGTCTTAGGAGTCTTTGCGCGCGCTGAAACGCCGCATCCCGGTGGAGATGCCGACAGCGCCCCGCGCTACGAGCGCCTTGTAGCCAACTGGCGTGTCGCAACCCGGCAGGGCAGCACGGTCGACGAATACGGCGTCCTGTTCCGAAATTTATTTTCGATGGCCAGCCTGGAAGCCTCAGGCATTCATGGCATCGTGATTTCATCCGTCGTGCCGCCACTCGATCCCGTGCTGCGGCAGGTTTGCGAGCGTTATTTCAATTCCAAGCCGCTCCTGATCGAGCCAGGAATCAAAACCGGCATGCCAGTACACTATGACAATCCCGCAGAGGTCGGCGCCGACCGCATCGTAAATGCCGTAGCCGCATTCGAAAAATACAGCGGACCCTGCGTGATCGTCGACTTCGGCACCGCTACCACCTTCGACTGCGTTTCTGCGAAAGGCGAATATCTCGGCGGAGTGATTTGCCCCGGCATCGGCATCTCAGCCGACGCACTCTTTCAGCGCACCGCGCGCCTGCCCCGGGTTGAGATCCGCAAGCCCGCGCGCGTCATCGGCACCAACACCGTGGGCAGCCTGCAATCCGGTCTCTACTACGGCTATCTCGGCCTTGTCGATGGCATTCTTGAACTTCTTCTCGGCGAGTTGGGCAAAGAGACGCGCGTCATCGCCACCGGCGGACTCGGGCCGATGATAGGTACAGGATCGAAATACATCAAGACCGTCGACGATTTTCTAACTCTCGAAGGCCTGCGCATCATCTGGGAGCGGAACCAGCAAGCGCGGCCAGTGCAGACGCCGAAGACCGCACAACAGGTCTCACCCAAAGCGAAGAACGGCGGCGAACGCGCCACTCGGCGCTCCGCTCGCTGAACCGCCGTGGACAATCAATTCAATTACTTCAACTACTTCACCGAAATTGAGGAACAATTCCTGCGCCGTCGTGGCGGCGGCCTGTTGCTTACTACGCTCGACTGGGCCCTGATCGAAACCTGGAAAGACGCCGGCATTCCGCTCGAAGCCGCCCTACGTGGCATCGACGCCGCTTTCGATCGCTACGACCAGCGTCCGTCGAAAACGAAGAAGGTGAACAGCCTGGCCTATTGTTCACAGGAAGTGCTGGCGGCCGCGGAAGCCATGAAGGAAGCAGCCGTGGGCACGGCCGTCGATCAGCCATCATCGGCCAAATCGCCCGCTGGACAGGGCTTTGAGCCCGAGGTGATCGCTGCATTCCTGCGCCGCAATGCCGATCTGCTGGAGCGGGCGAAGCTGCCGCACAGTGCAGGAATCTCAGTTCATACAGTCGCCGCAGAATCCGCCGTCACGCTGTGCAAGCTGGCACAGGAAACGGAGAACAAAAAAGCATCATCAAGGCTCGAAGACCTCGAGCGGCATCTCACCGTGCTGGAGGAAAAGCTTTCCGCCGCGCTGCTAGCCGCCACTCCCGACGAAGAAATCGTAAGCGTGCGTGCCCAGGCCGATCGCGAACTGGCGCCCTACCGGCGCAAGATGGCCGCAGCACAGATCGAGCAGCTGCAAAAACAATACGTCCACAAGCGCCTGCTGGAAAAATACAACCTGCCGCGCCTGAGCCTGTTTTACATGTGACCTAGCTCTTCACGGAAGCCTGCGCTAACGTGGAAGAGCGGCACTTTAGCGCCGCGCAGAGCTGCAAAATGACTACGCGCTTTAGCTCCTGAGCTATCTATGACCCACTCCTTCGACGCACTTATTCTCGGTGGCGGCGCAGCCGGCCTGATGTGCGCCATCGAAGCCGGCAAGCGTGGGCGCCGCGTCGCGGTGCTCGAACACGCCGACCGGCTGGGCAAGAAAATTCTGATCTCCGGTGGCGGACGCTGCAACTTCACTAACCTCCACTGCCGGCCGGAAAACTTTCTATCCTCGAATCCGCACTTCGCCAAATCAGCGTTAGCCCGCTACACCCCGCAGGATTTCATTGCCCTGGTCGAAAAGCACAACATCCCTTATCACGAGAAAACTCTCGGCCAGCTTTTCTGCGACCGCTCGGCCCGTGACATTCTCGGCATGCTCGAAGCCGAGTGCGAGCATGCCGGAGTCAGCATCTTCCTGAATACGAATATTCAGAACGTCGAGCAAGCCACCGAGTTCATCGCGCGCGCGCCGAATGCAGAGTTCAAGGCCCCAGCCCTCGTGGTTGCCACCGGAGGCCTATCGATCCCCAAGATCGGGGCGACATCTTTCGGCTACAACCTGGCTCGGCAGTTCGGCCTCGCCATCCGCGAGCCCTGGCCCGGCCTCGTGCCGCTCATTCTGAGCGAGGAAGACTGCGACCGCTACCGTGATCTAGCGGGCATTTCCGCCGATGTCATCGCATCTTGCAACGGCCAGCAATTCCGCGAGAAGATGCTGATCACGCACCGCGGCCTGAGCGGCCCCGCGATCCTGCAGATTTCCTCCTATTGGCAGCCATCGCAGCCAATCCAGCTCGATCTCGCGCCCAGCGCCGAGGTTACCGCCGCATTTCGCGATCCCAGGACACCGCGAAATCTGAACACACTTCGAACCGAATTGCGAAAGTTTCTACCCCAGCGCTTCGCCGACCGTTGGCTGGAAGCGCACGCCCCAACTTCCTGGACAAATCCTGCCCTGGCTGATTTCGAGAAGCAAATGCATGCCTGGGCGATCACTCCAACGGAGACAGAAGGGTATGAAAAAGCCGAAGTAACCGCAGGCGGCGTCGACACGAGCGAACTC
>DATHOK010000055.1:0-6333 GCA_035484995.1 Verrucomicrobiia bacterium
CATCCCCTTCGCCTCCGCCGCTTGTCATCCTGACGAAGTGGAGTTCCCGGCGAGGCCGGGGACTCTCGAGGAAGGACCTCTGCACGTTGCCGGTGCTATGTGGATTTGTGCCGCGAAATATTCTTGCGTGCGCTCGCTGAATGGGCTTGAGTTGGGGCTCGTTTTTCGCCTTATCTCGCGATACCCCCTCCCCCCTGGGGTCTAGCGGAATCATCGAGTTAGCACGAAATTCCCCGCAAAATCCGATTGTCAAAGAACTTAGATACTAAAATCCGTGAAACAAAGGACTTAGAGCGTGGCGAGTCGCTGTGTAGCGAACCGTCATGGCCTCGATCATCATCGCTGATTTGAATTTTGGGGGCAAGGTTAGATGTCACATGGTGGTTGTGGAAAAGTTGAAGATCGAGTGTTGAGGTCCGTGGTGCCCAGCTTTGCAAAACCAGCAAAGCTGGGGCAGCCTTAGTTAAATACGGCGCCTGGAAAAGATGGGCCAGCCCCCCTCAAGGATGACAGGTGGAGCGGGTTGGGGTCCAAGAAGAAACCCTCCCGCTTGAGCGGGAGGGTCTGTGACCGAGTAGCGGCGGATCTAAGCGCGGACGACGTTGCCGGCCTGAAAGCCTTTGGGGCCTTTGAGCAGATCAAACTCCACGGTCTCACCCTCGTTGAGCGAGCGGTAGCCGTTCTCCTGGATGGCGGAGAAATGCACGAAGACGTCCTCTCCCGTGGAGCGCTGGATGAAACCATATCCCTTCGCCCCGTTGAACCACTTTACTGTTCCCTTCTCTCTCACAGAAAAACTCCTTTCCCCTGATCATTGATCACTAAGAATTAGTTCCCTGGAGTTCTCGTGTCGTAGCTCCGAGTGATGGAACGCCCCCTCGAGAAAACCAGTCGAACCCGGTTGCGTCTCCTGTCAGAGAAATATGTGCCGGAGAAATTGCCCCAAAGCAAAAGACTCCTCAGTTCCACCGCGCGTAAAGAAAATGCGGCGAGAACTTCCGGAGCCCTGGACCATCGGCGCTGATTTCAACCGCCCTGCTCAAGACATCAACCTGCCTTACCGATTCATTCCCCGACTCTCACCGGGTCATGCGCCACAGATAATAAGGAGTATTAAATCGTTTCGCAAGAAAAATTAATGAAAATAACCGCGGGTCACATGTAAATCTTTAACAAGGTATAAGAAATGGCGCACGCCAGACCCCCGACCTTGGTTCTCCGCAGAAGCTGACCCGGCTGCAACCCTTTGATAGGATTAGACAAGCGCCGTGCCTACTCAAATCACAGCTCCCGCTCCTCAAGCCGCAAAGGCCGCACCGGCTCCCACGCGGCACCAGCCCCGGCCGCGCTTCTCAGGGATGGCGATTTCGACCGCGAAATACCTTCTGCGCACCGACGTGCACACCTTCGCCTTCTCGGTAGCCGCCAACTCGATTCTCTCGTTCTTCCCTTTCGTCGTGCTGTTGATGACGCTGATCCGGCGGGTTTTTCACTCGCGGGTCATGTACGACGTGGTGGTCGAGCTGCTGCGCGATTACCTTCCCGCGGGTCAGGAATTCGTTATCCGCAACCTGAACGCCATGGTGGACGCTCGGCAGCGGGTGCAGGTGGTGTCACTGATCATCCTGCTGGTAACCTCGACTGGAGTATTCGTGCCGCTCGAGGTGGCGCTCAACCGCATCTGGCGCATCCCTGACAACCGCTCTTACCTGGGCAATCAGCTGGTTTCGCTTGGTCTGGCGTTTGCTTGTGGCGTTCTGGCGCTGCTGTCGATTGGAATGACCGCAGGAGTCGTGCGGCCGTTCGAATTCGTGCTGCGCGGCCACGCCCCGATTGTGGTACGCCTCGCAGGATTCCTCGCGATGAAGGTCTTTGCCATCGGCGCCAGCATCGCCATCTTCTTTCTCATTTACTGGGTACTACCTAACGGCAAGGTCCCGGCGCGCGCCGTGCTGCCTACGGCCATCATCATGGGATTGCTGTCAGAGGCGCTGAAGTACGGCTACATCCTGGCGCTACCCTGGCTCAATTTCGCGGAAGTCTACGGTCCGTTCGCGCTCTCGGTGAGTCTGATGTTCTGGGCATTCCTGACCGGACTTCTGCTGCTTGCCGGGGCCAACCTGAGCGCCGCAGAATATCAACGTCACAGCCCGCCCGAATTGGGAACGACTCTTTAATCCACAGGCTCTTGGTGACATCCGTCACTGCATCGCTTCGCAGGCACGCATTAGGCTGACGTCGGTTTCCCAGATTCCTCCGAGCAGACATTCGTTCCCTAAGGGATGGCTATGGCCAGAAGTTGCCGGCGCCTGCTCGCCGCTTGCTCGCTGATCTTCATTAGGACGATCTTGACTCGGACGATCTTTACTCGGGCGATCTTCACTCGAGCGATCTTTACCGCGCTGATTCTCACCATGGTGATCTTGGCGCCGCTCCTTCTGTGCGGACAGGACACGGCCGCGCATCGCTCCTCTTTCTCGCCCCCTGTACCAGGCCCGAAAACTCCGCCAGCCAGCTACGCCGTGCCGATTTCGCCGGTCTGGATGCCTCGACCGCCTGATCCGCCGCCGCGCTCCCCGGGAGGCCGCAGCGACAGCGACTTCCAGAAACTCGTATTCCGGCAACTGGTGCATAGCGCCGGGATCATTTTCGCCGGCCGCGTTGTCTTCATCGGACATGCAGCCTCACCCTTGCGGCCAAATCCAGCCTGCACCACCGTCACCTTCCAGGTTGAAAATGCCATGCGTGGCACATTCCGGGGTCGGAATCTGACGATCCACGAGTGGGCCGGCCTTTGGACGGACGGGGAACGATACCGTCTCGGCGAGCGCGTCTTACTGTTTCTTTATTCCCCAAGCAAGCTCGGCCTTACCAGTCCGGTCGCCGGGGCTCTCGGTAAATTCACGATGGATGCCCAAGGCCAAGTTGTGATGAGCGGGCAGCACGTTACAACCTTTGCCGGGGATCCTCTCCTGGCGGGAAAAGCTGTTGTCTCTTATGCCGACTTCGCGTTCATGGTTCGGCGTTCGATGCGGGAGGAATGAGACAAAACGTGAACAATCTGGCCGCGCGCGCATTCTTCTTCCGGCTGGCAACAGCTCTGGCCATTGTGGTTCTCTTCGCCGTGCTTGCTCGTGCCGGCGGCCCTGAGTATGTGGCAGGTTCCAGCTACTTCAACGCGTCAACCATGGGCCAGCCTCTTACCTGGTCGCTAGGCCGGGTGAACTATTACACCGACCAGGGAGACCTCAGCCCGATCCTGCCGAACAACTCGGCTAACGTGCTGGTCGCCGACGCCTTCGCACAGTGGACTTCGTCGTCCACTGTGGATCTCGCGGTTACCGGCGCGGGCGAGCTCGACGAAGACGTGAACGGCAGCAACATCGCGGTCGACTCCGACGGCGTAGTCACCGGGCCCGCGGACATCAGTCCCAGCGCCACGCAAACTCCCGTTGGCATCGTCTACGATTTCGACGGCACGGTAACGGATGCCCTGCTCGGTGCGGGCGCCGGTGCCACTTCGCAATGCTTCTGGAACGCGGTCTACGGCGGCGTCGACAGTTTCGCCGTCACCGCCAATTTCCTCCACGCTCTGGTGGTGATCAACGGGCAATGCGCGCTGCAGTCTTCGCAACTCACTGACGTGGAATACCGGCTGGTGCGCGTGCTCGGCGGAGTGCTCGGCCTGGATTGGTCGCAGATGAATCTGAATGTGATCACCCGCGACCCGCCCCCGACACCCGCTGACTACGCTGGGTTTCCCGTCATGCATTACCTCGACCCGCTGAGCTGCATCCCGATAACGGTCTGCTATGAGAATCCCTACCAGCTCGCGCCCGATGATGTGGCAGCGCTCTCCCGTCTCTATCCCGCTTCGCCTCCGGCCGCAACCACCGCCCGCATTTACGGGTCGGTTTATTTTGTGAATGCGCTGGGAGGGGCCGCCCAGCCTATGCAGGGCGTGAATGTGGTCGCACGCTGGATCGACCCCTCCACCGGTGAGCCCTCGGGTCAGTACGGGGCTTCGTCCGTTTCCGGATTCCTCTTCACCGGCAACGCGGGCAATCCCATCACCGGCCTGGCTGATCCTCTGGGAAATCTGTACAGCGAATTTGGATCGAGTAATCGAACCCTCGAAGGATTTTTCGATCTCGGAGGCTTACCCATTCCAAACGGCGCGAGCAGCGCCCAATACCAGCTTGCGGTCGCGGCTCTGGATCCTCTGTGGTCTGCCGGAGTATGCCCCTACGACCCGTCGCAAGTCGCGCCCTCAGGAACTTTGGAGACTATCGTTGTGACTGTTGCAGCGGGGGGTGACGTTGAACAGGACGTTCTCATGTCCGGGAGCGCGCAGCCTGTACCTCCCGTGGCAGCGACGGAGACCTGGAGCGCGCCCGCACCCGTTCTTTCCCCCGGCGATTGGGTCGGCTCGCTGAGTGGCTACGGCGACGTTGGTTATTTCACAATCACCGCCAAGGCGAATCGCACCCTGTCCGTAGCGGTCACCGCGCTGGATGAGACCGGCGTCCCCAGCGAATCGAAAGCCGCACCGGTGGTTGGCATGTGGACATTGGGAGATCCTCTGGGTACTACTCCGCCGGCGCTTACCGCTGTCCCATTCAATTCAGACACGTTCGGCATGAGCCGTCTCGACACTCAAGTCGTGACTTCGAACAGTTTCATCATCGGCATCTCGGATCTGCGGGGCGACGGCCGCCCCGATTTCCACTACCACGCGCATGTGCTCTATGGAGACTCCGTCAACCCGCCGCGAGTGCCAGTCATGGGCGGCCCGGTCGTTCTGCAGGGTACCGGCTTTGCGCCGGGTCTCACCGTAGGCGTGGGCGCCGCTGGCGCTCCGCTGCTGGCGACCAACGCCAGCCAGATGCTGGCAGCGATTTCCGGCCAAAGCGACGGACCGCAAACCATCACCATCACCGACCCGGTCAGTGGAGCATTCTCGATCATGACCGGTGTGCTCACTTTTGGAGCCGCTTCCACCGACAGACTCGTTCTGTTGCAGGGAGTGAATCCTCCAACGCCGGTCGGGACCCAGGCGACCAACCCTGTGACCATCCGCGTAGTGGCTTCTGATGGCATCACTCCGGTAAACGGCGCAACCGTGGGATGGACCGCGACCAACGGCGCCACGCTCGCGGTGTGCGCTGGCACGTCCGCCTGTTCGACGATCAGTGATGAAAGCGGAATGGCTTCGACCTGGGTTACGCCGACAGCTGCGGGAAACGCGGTCATCACCGCGACGCTCGCGCCCGGCGTCTACAGCCCGGCGCAGTCGGTCGGGTCGACGCTGAGCGCTACCTCTACCTCTTTGGACATCGGCGTCACCACGCCGAACCTCTGGATCGCTGCGGGAGCATCGCTCAGCGTGCCGCTTACGGCGCGCCTGGTCAGCCAGGGCGCGCCCCTGAACGGCAAGCAGGTGAACTTCTTCATCGATCAGGGCTCGGGATCGCTCAGTTCCACCAGCGCAGTAACCAACACCAGCGGCTATGCATCGGTCAATCTGACGGTGACGAACTTTACCGTCAGCATGCAACTCAGCGCCTGCGCAGCGCCCGGCAATAATCCTTGCCAGAACATCTCTGTGAATGCGGTGGCTGCGGCCGTGATGAACCTTCAAGCCGTGGCAGGGGCTGGCCAAGTGGTGACAGGAGCGGCGTTTCAACCCCTGACGGTGCGCGTCACCGACTCTTCGACGCCGCCGAATCCTGTGCTCGGAGCGAGCGTGCTGTTTCAATCTACCTTGCTGCGACCTGCAGGAGATGATCTGATTCTTACACCGGGCGACCCTACGGTCACACAACCGGGCCTGCCCGTCTTCCTTAGCGCGAGCCAGAACACGGCGCAGAGCGGCGTCAACGGACTCGCCAGTTTCACGCCTTCGGTGGGACCATTTACCGGCCCTTTGGAACTTGAGATTCAGGTCTCGGCTGGTACTACGGCGGCGCTGCAGGGTGTGATGGAAAGCTTTCCTCCCGGCGCCGAGCAGTGAGAGCACGGATTCGATCGGGAAGGGCACGGCTTCAGCCGTGCCAGCAGAGCACAAATGAAATCAGGCTTTAGCCTCTGGGGATCCGAGAACAAGAGCGCACCTCAGGGGCTAAAGCCCGAATACTTCTCGAGCCTTAAACGGCACGGCTAGAGCCGTGCCCTTCTCGACCCCTCACCACCCGCTTATTTCTTCGTATCCTGATCTTCCATCTATAGTCATTTCGTCCACTGATCCACCCAGTCGTTCACCGTTTTGTACCAAAGTTGCGAATTCTGCGGCTTCAGCACCCAGTGGCCTTCGTCGGGGAAGTAGAGCATCTT
>DATHOK010000056.1:0-3736 GCA_035484995.1 Verrucomicrobiia bacterium
GTGTTGGGGACGGCGAAGAGGACTCGTTTGCCGTCGGCGTTTAGCTTCTGGACTTCTGCGAGCATGGCCGGGACTGCGCCGTGGAAGCGGGGCGAGGGCTGAGTGAGGAAAGTGACTGCATCTTCGTCCAGGCTGCGGGTGATGCCGAGATGTTCGATATCGGCGCCGGGGAGATTCGCGGTTTTTTGCTGCCAGTCTTCTGGCGGCAAGTAAAGATCCTCGGGACGAACCAGATTGCCTACTCCGCTGCGCTCATGGGCTTCCTGAACGCGGGTCCAGAAACGGTCGAATTCTTGCTGGAGCTGATCGGGTTCGTCGAGAAGGACCGCGGCGCTGGGAAGTAGATCGAAGATGCTGCTGTCGGCTCCGGCTACGGGCGAGTAGAACTCCCAGCCGGGGAAAACGTTGACTCCCCCGGCACGGACTGCGGCTTCGACGATTTCTTCATTGCCGACGATGCGCTTGCCGCTCAGGCGGGTGTGAATTGCGCCGAGCAGATGTTCGCTAACCGGGGTTTCGGTGAGCGGAAGAAGCAGCGCCTCGTCTACGGGGTTTGAGGAACGCTGCGAGGTGGGGTCGAATTTGCGGATGGAATCGGCTTCGTCGCCGAAGAATTCGATGCGCAGGGGGCGGTCGGCTTCGGGCGAGTACACGTCGAGGATGCCGCCGCGCACTGCGTATTGGCCGGGCATCTCGACCACGTCAGTGGAGGTGTAGCCGACAGTATTGAGGTGGGCGAGTAGAGCCTCCAGATCGAAGGTTTCGCCGCGGCGAACGGTGCGGGCGAGGTCGGCGTAATAGTCGCTGGAGCGGAGGCGAATCGCCGTGGCTGCTACTGGCGAGACGACGATGGAGGCGGAGCCGGTTGCAATCTTCCAGAGAGCAGTGGCGCGTTCTTCCTGCAGTTCGGGATGCGGCGAGAGATTCTGGAACGGGAGCACGTCGCGCGCTGGGAGGGATATGACGGAATCGGGATCGCGGGCTGCGGTGAGTTCACAGAAGCTGCGGAGGACTGGCAGGAAGTCTTCGACGGCGCGGTTATCGTTGACGACAAAGATGAGCGGGCGGGCGGCGGCGCGTTGGAAGAGCACGAGCAGTAAGGCTTTTGCGGTGGGAGTGAGGCCGGAGACACGCAGACGCCCCGTGCCCTCCTTGAGGTGGGAGGCTACACGCGTGAAGACGGGAAGCATTTCTACGTCCGTGAAGAGTTCGCGGACGAAGGGAAGAAGCATGCAGGATTATTTTAGCAGGAGCGGAGGTGGAGAGGACCGCTACCGATTCCAGTGAGTTCTTGGTGGTGCCGCCGTGCTGCGCTCAGCGGAACGGCCGAAGGCGGCCGTTCCCACATGGTTCTTTTTCACGA
The DNA here is from genome assembly GCA_035484995.1 of Verrucomicrobiia bacterium. Taxonomy (GTDB): domain Bacteria; phylum Acidobacteriota; class Terriglobia; order Terriglobales; family Acidobacteriaceae; genus Sulfotelmatobacter. Next base: position 1,364 of record DATHOK010000056.1, read on the forward strand.
CCGCAGTATCGGGCGGGTCAGGCAGGTGGGGCCGCCGCTGCCGTTTATGCAGAGTTCGTTGGCTGGGAAAGTGCGGACATCGAATGTGGCTTGACGGAGGCGGGTGTTTGTCTTTTTATTTTCTTCGATGGCCAGCAGGCGCTTTTCGCCGAGTGCCAGGACGTTGCAGGCCAGCGTGTCGCGCTCGGAGGCGGCGATTTCGATGAAGTTGAATGCGCGGGACTGGAGCAGTTGGACGGTCTCGACTGCCAGCCATGGAAGATCGACCAGCGCCGTGTGTTCATCGAGCAGGCTGATCAGCGACATCAGGTGCAGGCACGCGGATGGGCCAGGGCCGTAGGGCAAGGGCGCGGAGAAAACTTGCACTCCCTTGGGCGCGAGCAGATCGCGGATCTGCTGAATGCCCGCGGCATTGGTGCGGTAGCCTTGGCCGATGAGCAGAGTTTTCGCGTCGAGCCAGACCATGTCTCCGGCTTCGGCAGTACCGGGAAGCACGATTGTGCCGAGCGTCGGGATGTCCAAGGTCTCAAGAAACGCGGCGTGGCACGGACCTTCGGCTATGCGATTGGGCTTGCCGGGACGGAGCACGATCAATCCGTAATCGGTGGGAAGGGATGTGTCGTGCGCGTAGACGGCGTCGAGTGAAAGATCCGGCGCGGGGGGCATCTCCACAACTTCGGCGCCTGCTATTTTTAGCTCACGGCAGAGCGCTTCATGCTGGGACTGCGCTGTGGCGAAGTCGGGTGCATGCTGGAAGCCGAGTTCTTGCCAGCGGGCCGCACGGTTCGGCTGGTTCCAGCCGGCGGTGCGGGGAGAGCAGACGAGGACGCGCTCCAAAACACGCGTCATGGAATGGCCGTTGAAACGCGTGCTTGTGGCTGCCTCGGGCATTTTTGTCTTTGTCGCGCAACGTTTCTGAACCTGCTGCGCCTGGTAGGAATCTATATGGGCATTATGGCAAAAGCAACCTGGGAAGGCGCGGTACTGGCCGAGAGCGATGCGACGGTCGAGGTTGAGGGGAATCAGTATTTTCCGCCGGATGCGATCCGCAAGGAATATTTCAAACCTAGCGACGCGCACACGGTGTGTCCGTGGAAGGGCACGGCGAGCTATTACGATGTCGAAGTGAAGGGCAAACGGAACGCGGGAGCGGCGTGGTTTTACCCGGAGCCGAAGCCTGCGGCGAAGCAGATTACGGGGTATGTGGCGTTCTGGAAGGGCGTGACGGTGGAGAAGTAATCGCGATGGAGACTTTCGCTGAAGGCTCGCGAGTACGGTCGAGAGCTAAACCGCTGCGGCTGAAGCCGCACTGGGCGTGGCCAGACGTGCGGCACGACTGAAGTCGTGCCCTTCCCGACCGGTAGATGCAAGAGGTGCCGGAAGCCTGCTAGAACTCGACGTGGGCGCGGAAGGAAGGCACGAGCACCGGACCACGGTCGCGGTTGTAACCGGGGTCTGCGATGTGCTGCAGGCCCGGCGCGAGATAAATGCCGCGCCACACGTGGACCGTGTAGTAAGACTCCACGATATTTTCGCGGCCGTAATTCAGAGCGCCATCGCCGAGCAGGAAGCCGAGGCCACCATCGGCGAGGTAGGTTTGGTGATCCTTCTTGATTGCGTTTGAGACGAAAGCAATGCCAGCGCGGTCCTGCTTGCGATGCCACCACGCGCCCTTGGCGCCAAGTCCCTCGGCGAATGTTTGATCGACTTCGGTGTAGGCGAAGGATTCGGTCTTGCCGTTATCCCAGCCGAAGCGGGCGAAAGCGGTGAGGTTGGGCAGGAGATTCTGCTCGAGGTTGATTCCAAAACCGTACTTGCGCGTGATGTGCCAGGGATGGTCAGTGATCACTGGAATGGGTGTGAGGCCGGCCTCAAAGTTGGCGACCGCATCGCGATAGATGCCCATGTTCGCGTAGTTGGTGTAGGCCAGCAGACGCATGACTCCTGGTTTCCTTGGTATGAAGCCCCGACGCAATTCGTATTCGAAGTTCTCCGCGTGGGCTTGCCACGGCTTCCAAACCAGATCAATTCCGTTGGCGATTTTCGGCATCAGGGCTTCGGCGAAACGGAATCCCCAGTTGCGGTCTTCGTAGTCGGCGGTTGCTCCAACGGTGTAGCCGCGGGTGTCGGCGGCATAGTCCCAGGCGCCGTTGTTGTCGGTGGTCCAGTTGATGAATTGAAGGTGGGTATCGGCGCCCACGGAATTTATGTCGAAGAAATCGGGCATGCTGAATTTGCCGAAGCGGATCTCCAGACGGCGGCGCGGGAGTTCGTCGAAGAGGGAAAGCCAGCTACGCTGGTTTTCGACTTTGTCTTTGCTCAGAGCAAACACTTTGTGAATCATGCCTCGGCCCAGATAGGGCGCTTTGCTCA
>DATHOK010000057.1:0-3039 GCA_035484995.1 Verrucomicrobiia bacterium
AGTTCGGTGGAGAGCTCCGGGCTGCTGCTTGCGACTAGCTGGGCGGTGGTGTGCGCGGGCAGGGCGAGGATTACGGCGTCGAAGTGGTCGGACCTCAGTCCTGCTGACACGGTCCAGCCTCCGGCTTCGGGATGAATTGACTGCGGCGGCGTGTTGGTTACGAGGGAGGACGCATTCAGGCGCGGGACCAGGGATTCGACGAGTTGCTGCATGCCGTTCTTGAGAGAGGTAAAAAGTGGAGGAGTAGCTTTGTTTGGGGTGGGCGGCATTTTTTTTCTTGCCGCCAGCATGGCGCGCCCGAGACTGCCGTGAGTGCGCTCCATTTCGGCGAAGCGGGGGAGGACAGCGCGTACGCTGAGGCTGGCGGCGTCGCCACCGTAGACGCCGGAGAGAAGCGGGTCGGCGAGGCGATCGACCATCTCCGCGCCGTAGTGGCGTTTGACCAGTGATGCGACGCTTTCGTCCGCTTGCGCGGCGCGCGGGGGATGGAGCAGTTCCTGCGCGATGCGGAGCTTGGTGCTCCAGGAGAAAAGCGGGGAGAATCCGGTGGGCAGGATTTTGGTCGGAACCAGGAACATTAAGCCGTCGGGTATGGGGATGAGTTGTCCGCGGACGAGGATATAGGTTTTGCGATCAGCGTCGTTAGAGCCGATCAGCTGATCGCCCATGCCCAGGGTACGGCAGAGGTCGGCGGCCCAGGGCTTTTCGGTGAGGAAGGAATCAGGACCCGCTTCGACGATGCAGCCGTCAATGTGCTCGGTGCGGAGGACGCCCCCGAGGTGAGGCGAGGATTCGTAGAGAGTGTATTCGAGTGCGCCGGCTTGGCGGTGATCTTCGAGAGTGAAAGCGGCGGTGAGTCCGGAGATGCCGCCGCCGATGATGGCGATGCGAATCATGGACGCGGGCTTCGGGCTTCAGGCTTCGGGCTTCGGCTCTGCAAATTCGCGGCGGAATGCTCTTGAATCAGGCGGACTAGGTTCTTCACATTTTCTACCGGGGTTTCCGGGAGGATGCCGTGGCCTAGATTAAAGATGTGGCCCGGGCGTCCAGCTGCGAGTCGAAGAATGTGTTCGGCGCGAGACTTCAATTCTTTCCAGTCCGCGAAGAGCAGGACAGGATCAAGATTACCCTGCACGGCGCAGCGATGTTCGAGATTGCTCCAGCCCTGGTCGAGCGGAATGCGCCAGTCGAGGCCGATAACGTCGGCTCCGGTCTGATTCATCGCAGGAAGCAAGGTCGCGCTGTCGGTGCCGAAATAAATTACGGGGGCACCCGTCCTTTGCAGACGCTTGACCAGGATTGTCGCGTGCGGCAGAACGTAGCTGCGATAGTCTTCCGCGCTTAGGCAGCCGACCCAGCTATCGAAAATCTGGATGACATCGGCGCCGGCACGCACTTGGGCCGCGGAGTATTCGGCGGTGACATCCACCAGCTTGTGCATTAATGCATCCCAGTCGGTCGGGGCGTTGTACATCATTTTCTTGGTGTGGAGGTAGTGGCGGGAGCCGCCTCCTTCGATCATGTAGCTAGCCAGGGTGAAGGGCGCTCCGCAGAAGCCGATGACAGGGAGCTTTGCGGCGAAATGTTTCGCGACCAGGCTCACGGCCTCGGAAACGTAACCGAGATCGGCGGCGCGGTCGGTTCGGAGTTGAGCCACGTCTTCAGTACTGCGGACCGGCTTGTCGATTACGGGACCTTCTCCGGCAGAGAAATGAAAGGGCAGGCCCATGACCTCGAGAGGCAGCAGGAGATCGGCGAAGATGATGGCGGCGTCGACCTGGAGAATTTCGGCGGCGGTGATGGTGACTTCGGCGGCGAGTGCGGGCTTCTTGCAGATTTCGAGCAGGGAATGCTGCTTCCGAACGGCGCGATACTCGGGCATATAGCGTCCGGCCTGGCGCATGAACCAGACGGGCGTTCGCTCGACGGGCTGGGCTTTGCAGGCGCGAACGAAGATGGAATCAGGCGCGGACATGATTGGGTGAGATGGACCGACTACTTTAGCATTTTTGCTCGGGGAGCGGGCGCCGTGGAGGGGCAGTTGTGCGAGACTAATAAGGAAGAAATCTTCACGGTGGGAAAGGTATGAGCAGAACTGCAATCTTGAAAGAGAAGGTGGAACTGGCGGTTTCGGATGGAACGCGGATGGGAGCGTATGTGGCGCGTCCGGAGCAGGGTGGGCCGCATCCGGGGCTGCTGTTGTTCCAGGAGGCATTTGGGGTTAACCATCACATTCGCGGCGTGAGCGACCGGTTTGCCGCGGAGGGATACGTGGTGATTGCCCCAGAGTTGTTTCATCGCACGGCGCCGCCGGGCTTTGAGGGCAGTTATACGGATTTTGCTGCTTTGAGGCCGCACTATGAGGCAGTGACAACCGAGACGGCGGAAGCGGACTTGCGATCTGCATATGAATGGCTGAGCTCAAATACGCAAGTCAAAGCCGACGAGATTTCGAGTGTGGGATTCTGCATGGGTGGGCGAGTTTCCTTTCTGGCCAACAGCGTAGTTCCATTGCGCAGCGCGGTTTCGTTTTATGGAGGAGGAATCGCTCCGGGATTGCTGGATCGCGCGGCGAATCTGGGGGCGCCGTCGTTGCTCATCTGGGGTGGATTGGACAAGCGCCTTACGCCGGAGTACCGGAAAGCCGTGACCGATGCTTTGAGTGCGCAGCAGAAGATTTATGTGAATGTCGAGTTCTCTCGCGCTGACCATGGTTTCTTTTGTGACGAGCGGGCGGCATATGAACCGCACTCGGCGCGGCAAGCGTGGGCTTTGACTTTGGAGTTTTTGCGCTCGTGAAGAAACTCGGGATGGTTTTCGCGGCGGTGCTGACTCTGCTGTTGACGGGAGCGCTCTTGCAGATGCCAGGTTCAGCTCCCCCGAGGGACGAGAAAACTGCGCCACCTACTTTTTATAAGGATGTGCTTCCGATACTCCAGGACAAATGCCAGAGTTGCCATCGTAGCGGGGAAGCTGCGCCGATGTCGCTGGCGACCTATGAGCAGACACGGCCATGGGCAACGAAGATTGCAGCTTCGG
>DATHOK010000058.1:0-18288 GCA_035484995.1 Verrucomicrobiia bacterium
AGAGCCTGTTGGCTTGGTCCGATGCTGTCGCTAAATCGATGTGCTTCGTAGTACGCCTCTCCGAGTGCGGCGTTGAGCAGAGGGGACCTTGGTTCGATGTAAACCGCGCGCTGCCGCTCGGCGATCGCCTGGTCTATGTCGCCCATGGCAGTCAGATAGTAGGCGTAATACTGATGTGCGGTTGCGTAATCCGGCCGGAGTTCGATCGCCTTGCGGAATTCCTTTTCAGCTTCTGGGTAGTTCCAATCGTAGACCAGCGCGGAATATCCCAGCGAAACATGGGCCTCGGCGAGGTCTTTGTCCAAAGCAAGAGCTTTTAACGCGTTGGCCTTCGCCTTTGGAAAGGCTTCGCTCGGCGGCAAAGCAGTATTGGGTGCAGACCCCAAAAGAGCGTAACAGTCTGCCAAACCTGCGTACGAGGGTGCATACGACGCGTCGTATGCGATTGCTTGTTGAAAATAAGAAATAGCCTGCATGAGGCTTTGTGTAGTGCGTAGATTCCACTCGAAACGCCCCTGCAAGTAAGCCTCGTACGCTTTGGGGTTCACCTGATATGCGGGCTGTATGTCCCTGGGGAGCGCTGCCAATATCTTCTGAACGATGTTTTCTACAACCGCACCCGTGCCTGCCTGGTCGGGATTCATTGCATGTCGGTCGCCGAGCATGCCGGTCTGGTCTTTGCATGAAACTAGTTGGTCGGTGATTGCCAATTGATTGCCATCGCGATGAACCGCGCCCGCCAGAATGTACGTTGGTTTGTGACTTTCGCAAACCTGCTCAAAACTGAGTTCAGAATCTGCCGTAGTCAGCTCGACCACTCCCAGCTTTAGGGGATGAACTTCGCTCAATCGCGTGAAGACCTCTTCTCTTACAATCTCGGCAAGGCGGCGAGAATCCAGATCGCCACCGAGGGTTTTGAAAGGCTGGATAGCTAAGATTGTCCTTGACGGCCAAAGTAACTCACTAACATGCGGGACAGCGACCGACGCGACGAGCACAACAAGGATCGCGGCGGCGATCCCAAGAAGCAGTTTTTGCAGAAGCGGCCGAGGCGTTGGAGGGGGCGGCGGAATCGGCTTGGGTGGAGGATGAACGACGTCGAGCCCGGAGTCCCGTTGCAGGCCCACCTGAGTCAGAATCGAGGAGAAGCGCGGATCCGAGCGCAAACTGTCGAAAATTGATCCGACTTTGAGGTAGATCAATAGTCCGTCGCGTTCGTCAACCGCTTTCCCCAACCAATGAAACGCATCATCGATTTTACCCAAGCCGGCGTACACGACTGCAAAAGCGACGGGCGGCACGTAGCGGGTTTTTGCCGTGACGGACAGCTCGTTCAAGATCTGGACCGCGTCCTCAGTCTTCCCCGCCGACGCGTAAACCTGTCCCAGGAAACCTGACCAAAGAGGGCTTACGCCCGCGATCGTCAGAGCTTGCTTGAATTCGGCGATGGCTTCATCAAATCTGCCCTTGCGACCGAAGGTCAGCCCAAGGACAAGGTGAGAGAGCGGGAACTTGGCGTCCATGGCCACGGTATCGCGAAGCTGCTCGATGGCCTCCTCATTCTGACTTGAGGCATAAAGCAATAGTCCCAAGCTAAAGTGCATCAATGGCGAGAAGGGGCTAAGGTGTCGTGCCATCTTCGCTTCGACGAAAGCGTCATCGAAGCGCGCCAGGACTGCCAGGTAGACCGAGTACCAGTAATGGGCTGCGGAATAGCCGTGATCGAGTTCAAGGGCTCGCTGGAACTCTATTTCCGCACCCTCCCAGTCCCAATCAAAGCGAAACTTCACCATCGCCAACGACAAGTGCGCTTCCGCAATCGAATCATCAATGCTCAAAGCTTTGAGAGCGGCCACCCTCGCTTTCTCCATCATCTCGGAAGGAGCTCTGAGGCCATATTCGCCCGTTCCCATCAGGAGAGAACAGTGAGCCAACCCGGCATAAGTCAGCGCGGATTGGGGATCAATTTCGAGAGCGCGCTGATAGTGCTCCACGGCTTTTCGGAAATCTTCGTCAGTAACCCGATTGTTCCAAAAATGCCGGCCCCTGAGGTAGAGGTCGTACGCCAGGGGATTTATCGAAGCGGATGGTTTGCCGGCCGCGGCGGAGGGGTTTGCCGTCTCGAGGAGCGAAGGATCGAGTGCAGACCTGCTCGACGGGGAAGCTGTTCCCATTATCGAAGGGCTTAGCTTGGCCCTTATCTCGTTAGCGATCGCAGCCGCTACCTGCGACTGCAGGCTCAGGATGTCGCGGAGGTCCCGATCGTAGCTCTCAGTCCAGAGATGCTGATCGGTGCGGGCCTCGATCAACTCTGCGGTGATGCGCACTCGATCGCCATCGCGGCGCACGGAGCCCTCTACGATGGCATCCACGCTCAATTCGCGGGCGATCTGAGGGAGAGTTTTCTGGGCATGCTTGTACTGCATGATCGAAGTGCGCGAAATGACGCGTAACCCAGGGACTTTCGCCAGAGCAGTGATCAGCGACTCGGTCAGCCCATCGGCAAAATATTCCTGCTCGGGAGCGCCCGAAAGGTTCTCCAACGGCAATACGGCAACCGAGCGGATCGCAGGCAGTTGTGCCCTCTCGCCAGCTGGCGGACGCGGAGAGCGGCGATCAGCGTTCTCTTCGATCGCCTCGAGCGCCGCCTTTATTTCACCGACATGCTGATAACGCTGGCCCATTTCCTTGCGCAAGCAGCGGTAGGTGATTCTCGAGAGCGACTCCGGCACGTGTTCGGGCAGCGGCAAAGGGGAGTTTCGCAGGATCGCGGAGCCTAGCTCGATCATGGTGGCCCCTTTAAACGGCATTTGCCCGCTAGCCATTTCGTACAGCAACACTCCAAAGCTCCAAATATCACTGCGGGTATCGCTCGGACGGTGTTTCAGCACCTCCGGAGCCCAGTAAGGCGGGGTTCCCACGATTGTGTCGGAACTGTCCAAGGTATCCGGGTTCTGGAGAGAACTGGGAAGCTCGCTGCGGCGTTGTATCTTCGACAGGCCGAAATCCAGCAGCTTTATTTGGCCATCCCGATTGAGCATTACATTGCCGCTCTTGAGATCGCGATGGATCACGTCGTTTTCATGGGCATGAGAAATAGCGTCGGCGATCTGGATGCCGTATTCGACTACAAGATCGAACGGAAGCCCGACATTAGCGGGAATGGCATTGGTGAGAACCTGTCCCTCGACATACTCCATGACAATGCCTGCTTGGCCAGATTCTTCGATTACATCTTTGATCCGGCATATATTGGTGTGGTTCAGAGACGAAGCAATGCGGGCTTCGGTGTAGAGTTGGCGCCGGGCGGACTCGTCAGGAATCGTATTTTCGCTAACCAGTTTGATGGCGACGACGCAGGCGAGCGTGGGGTCCCAGGCACGATAAACCACACCCATGCCGCTCACAGCCACCAACTCTCGGAGTTCGTAACGGCCGAAGGTTCTACCCGGTAATGTCGAATCGGCAACCAATGCGGCCAGATGTTAGATCGGCCCCACGCGCAAGTCAATCTAATCTCACAATAAGACCTCCAATCGCAGTGAGTCTCGTCATTTGCGCCTGCGCAATTACCTGAAGCCTTTATTGAGTTGTGATTGTCAGCAGCATGGGTGCGGCCCCTGCGGCGAATGGCGAGCCCTGAAGGGGAGTGAGCGCTCCAGTGCTGGGGTCAATTGTGTAGCCTGTGATGGTCTCCGCTTCGGGATCGGCTGCATACAGAAAAAAGTTTCCCGAAGACGTTAATACCTGACTCAGCCCGCCGACTGAAGTCCCGGCCGCGTAGGGAGAGCCCTTCACGGGTGTTAAGACGCCGGTAGCATCGTCCGCCGTGAAAGCGGAAATCGTGCCGTCCTGAACGTTGGCGGTGTAAAGAAACCCTTGCGCAATGGCCGTGACTGGCACAAAGGCCATCTGCAACGGGTCGTTGCCAGTGGTGAAAGGCGACTGGGGCAACGCAGTAAGGCTGCCGGTAGTTGGGTTGATGGAGAACGCTGCGATCTGGTTATTCGCATTGGCAGTTCCAGCCAGAGCGACATAAAGAAAGTTGTTGCCGTAGCTGACCACCATCGCCGAAGGTCCCGGGTAAGATCCAGGAGCGCCAGTGGGAAAGGGAGAGCCAAGGATCGGAGACAGCGCCCCATTCTGTTGGTTAATAGCGTAGGCTGAAATTCCGCCCACCGGGTCATTCAGATTGCTTACATAGAGAAACAGTGGGCTGTTGGTCTGAGGCGCCGCCAACGCCGCTTGCACCGGACTGTCACCTGCAGGAAAGGGAGATCCCGGAACTGGTGCAAGCACTCCGGTGGATGAGTTAAAGAGAAACCCAGCCACGGTTCCGGCATTCAAGTCAGTGGCGTATAAATAGGTGCCACTTTCGACAAAAGCAGTCAAACCACCTGCCCCGGGAGGCGTGCCCCCTAGAGAAAACGGCGAGCTTGCGATCGCGGTAAGTGCTCCCGAACTCGAGATCGAGTAACCATCCACTGCATCGTTTAAAAAATCGGAAACGTACAACTGGCCGTTCATCGACGCTACCATCCCGATACTCTGGTTCGGTCCGGCCGCCGCCAGCGGCGCACTCAAGGCCCCGGTGGATTGATCGATGGTGAAGGCTAGAATCTGATTTGTGCTGGTGGCGTAGAGAAACTGGGGAACGGGCACTGTGGTAAACGAACAGTTACCAGCGCAAGGCGTAGTCGGGCACCCCTTTTGTGATCCTCCACATGCAGCCAGGATCAACAGGTACAAAAGCGTTACAAGGCTGTTCCGCCGTTTTCCTCGAGATGTTGGTTTCGCCGCGAGGTTCCCGGCTGACTTCGCGGTCAAGTCTCTTCCTCCGCCGCAACCGGAGCCCGACCACCCCAACAGACTCAAAGACCCAGTTCGCCAAAACATTGCTCGCATAGATTCTCCAGTGTTTCCCTGAATGCGTTCTCCTCGAGTTCGAGATCACGTTGTAAATCGACATTCGTCTAACGCGCGGCGGCAGCTGGGGCAGCGCGGTAGACGGTGGTGTGGGCGGGAATCACAGCACCGACCGCAGCCCCGCTTGGGGCGCCAATCACGATGCCAACAAGGGCGCCAATGCCTTCCGTAGTTCCTATCCAGCTTTTTGATCGGGAGCCCACGATAGCGCCGATGCCCGCTCCGGTGAGCCCTCCGACTACCAGGCCGATCACGGTATGCTCGCCGCGCCGGGCGCCGGACGCGGTTGACACACGGACGACATCTTCGCGCTTCACCGAGACGTCGGAACCTTTTTCCTGCAGAATGAGTACCTCGTCCGTGATGCTGATAAATTCTCCGTCGTGGTGTTTCATGTTGGATTCGATTACAACAATGCCTTGGCCAACCTTCAGGCCGCGCAGGTCAGACCACGAACCCTGCTGTTTCTGAGCACAGAGTGCGGAAGGAAGCCCGAGGACAACCACAAGAGCCATGCAGAGCCGCGAAGTCATGACAAGCCTCCAAGGTCGACAGATATCTTCGGTAAGTCGAAGCTACGGTTGGAAAGTTCCTGAAAATGTCCCACTCATGCCCTGGCACATAGGCGTGCTTGCACTGCAAGAGCCAGAGCCTGTCATCGTGCCATTCGAAACTGTGCCGCTGCCCGTGAACTCGATGAAATTTCCGATCGCGTCGCCGGCGACGAAAACCAGCTTGAATGCCCCATTAGCGGGAACGGGGTTGGCGGCCACGCCTATCAGAACTCCTTGCCCCGTATTTTTCGAGGTACTCGGCAATCCCGTTCCGGAGAGAGAGCCCTGCCCGGTGTTATTGTTGGCGATAAAGCAAACCGGGCCTTGCACTGAGAACATGCCCACCGGCGTTGTGACGCTGCAAGGACTTGAAACTAACAACACCTGGTAAGTTCTCGACCCGCCCTGCGAACCGAGATTCCCAGTTACAGCCCACGTCCCCGCCATCGACGTCGTTGGTCCACTTCCAGCGTTCCTGGCGGAGCTGCAGCCAACAACAAAGATCAACAAGATCAAGACCGAGATGCGGTTCATAGTGCTCTCCTTAACCTTCTCTTTTTAACCAGCGATGACAATCAGCAGGACGACTGATCCAAAGAGGGCGCGGATCGTGCATGAAACCGAGGCGGAGCGCCCAGGAACTTGGCACGCGTTGGCCCGGTTTTCTGCCAGCTCCCGAGTTCGACTAACCCAACGTGCCTTGTTTTTCATTATGTTTCGCTCCCGCCACATCATTCACGACCGCGTTTCAGCTAGAGACGTGCATCTCGACTGCCATCTATCGCCACAATCAACGGTGAGGGGACAAGTGCCACGATCAATCGCTCAATAATGTAATATTCACGAGTGAAAGGCTTGGCATGACTCTGAATCGAGAAGGTCCTCCAGCCGAACATTTGGGGTTTCTCTATCGCGTGTCGCGAGCGCTTCTTAAGGAAGGCGAGTATGGCGAAATCCTTTCCGGTCTACTCGACACACTGATCGAAGGACTGGGGGCAGATAGAGGATTCGTGGTTGTGCGCGAGGGCGGAGAGTTTCGAGCGACTGCCGCGCGGAACTTTCACAGCGAGGCGCTTGCCCGAGCCGAAGAAGCGTTCAGCCGCTCGATTGCGCGCACCGTGATGGAAAGCGGGAGGGCTGTACTGATCGGCGACGCCTCGATCACTGAGCCTTACAGCAAGCATCTGAGCATACAGCAACTCTCGGTTCGATCTGTTTTGTGCGCCCCCCTAGTGGCGAGCGATGAAGCCTTCGCGCTCATCTATCTGGAGAATCGCCAGGTCTCAAACTGTTTTAGGGAAGAACAGCGGGACTTGCTGGATGAAGTCTGTGCGTTGGCAGCGCCACGATTGCGGACCGCCGTGGAATTGAGCCAGGCGCAGCGCCGCGCGGAGGCGTTAGAACAAGCTCATAGCCAATCCGACGGAATATTGACGGCTGACCCCGGGATGGCGCGACTCTTGCAGACCGTGCACCAGATTGCAACGACCGATTTGCCCGTTCTGATTGAGGGAGAGACTGGAACCGGGAAGGAATTGATCGCCCGGGCTGTCTATCGCCATAGTGCACGCGTTAAAGGTCCCTTTATCGTCTTGAACTGCGCGGCGATTCCGGCAACACTGATTGGCTCGGAACTCTTCGGCTTCGTGCAGGGGGCGTTCACCGGCGCGAACCGCGACCGCGTTGGCTTTATCGGGGCTGCCCATCGCGGCACGCTTTTTCTCGATGAGATCGGCGATCTCCCGCTCGACCTGCAACCTCATCTGCTTCGCGTCCTGCAGTCGGGCGAGTTTACGCGGCTGGGGAACACACGTGTTGAGCAAGTGGATGTTCGGTTCATCGCCGCGACCAACCGCAATCTGGAGAGCGAAGTAAAAGCCGGCAGATTCCGAGCCGATCTGTTCTTCCGCCTCTCCGCTATCTCACTCCGTTTGCCGCCTCTGCGCGACCGGCCCCATGACACCAGGCTTCTTGCCGAACACTTCGTGCGAACCGCGGCGGCGCGCTATGGCCGACCAGTGCCGCGCCTCACGGAGGACTGTCTCTCCGCTTTGACGGCCTACAGTTTCCCGGGAAATGTGCGGGAACTCGAAAGTGAGATGGCCAGGTTGGCTGCGCTGGCGTCGCCAGACGTCCCCTGTGGAGCTGATTTGTTAAATGACCGGATCCGTTGTCGGGGCAACGGGCAGTCCGCGGTCTCGTCGGAAGCACTGCCCATCGCTCCTATGTCGCTGCATGAAATGGAAATGCAACTCATCGTCTCCGTGCTGCGGCACACTGGAGGGAACCGCACCCGCGCTGCCGAGGTTCTTGGCATCAGCCGCGAGGGGTTGCGGACCAAGCTCCACCGCCTCCAAATTCCCGCCGATCCTGATCCGCCCTCTTAAGCGCATCGTGCAAAAGCGAACGGCCTTACTGCCCATCCACTCGCCGTTGGTCACTCACGGCGCATCTCTTTCCACCTCACCGGGTGCACTCACACTCCGACTCGTGAGTTACACGCTCATCGACACGGCGCGGTACGCCAGTCAGCCAAACTCCTGGGACAACAGATAATTTAGAAAGCAGCGAACCTGTAAGCGAAAATCTCGTTCACCTTCTCTTACCTGGTGACTCCGTGGACGGCTTCAAATATCGCATCTGGCGATGTTGAACAAATAGAACCAGTAAGGAACGGGCCCTGATCACGAGGGCGTCTATATGGTAGAACTCCTTACAAGCCGGCTTCTCCGGTGGAATAAGTCCGGTTTGCGCGTTGTCCATCCTTAAAGGACTAAGCCGCTGGCGCGGCGTCATCCACCAACTCATCGGGAGATAGCAACAAATGCTGAAATTCAATCGTCACTCTCTGATTTTCGGTCTGTATCTGCTCGTATTGGTTGCGATTGCCCAATACATCGGCGATTACTTCGAGCTTCCGCTGTGGCCGGCATACATGTGCCTGATCTTCTTTTTCGTTGACCAGATGGACGCGAAGAAGGCGGCGCATATTATTGTCGGTGGAATCGCCGGTATTGCGGGCATTTTGCTGTTCCCGCCAGTCATTGGATTCCTTGCTCCATATATCGGCGTTGAAGCAAGCAAGATTGGCCTCATCCTGGCCTTGGTTTACGCGATCGTAGCGTTCAACGCCTCGCTACCCATCGTTTTCAACAATTACAGCTTCATGTTCCTCACGGTTAGCGGACTGGCACTACGTGCGCCTGGAGCCCGTCCCTTCGTTTGGATGGCGGTCACTGGATTAGGCGGTGCGTTGCTCATCGGTGGCGTCATTGGCATCGGAAAGATAGTGGGTCCACCACCAACGCCACCTCTAGTCCTGGAGCGCGGGCAAATCGGAAGTCAGCCGTCGCAAACAAGCGATTACACTCATTGAGGAATTGGGGGTCTGCCGGATTTTGAGAATCCGAACGTCTCGTTTTGGGCCGCGATTCTGGGCACTGGGATCATCTGGCTATTGACGCTCGGTGCGCGATGTCAAGACAGCAAGAGTCATCGTGCTCTGGAACTTTTCCAGGCAGTGGTCGCATATATGAGGCGTTACGAAGGTAAATTGACCCTGGTTACCGCCGATGCCACCATCCCCTCAGGGTGCTTTGCGGCTCTATCTCGGTGTGGGGACAGCTGCCGCCTTGGGAGATACATTCATGCGAGTTTCGCCTCGTTTGTTAACCGGAGTTTCTTTCCTTCTCATCGTCCTGACGCTCGGTGTTGCGCAGGCGCAGAAGAAGGAAATCAAGATCGGATTTTCCATCGAAGCCACGAAGGGCGAGCGCTGGCAGACCGACCTCGACGAATTTCAGCAGCGCGCCCACGAACTCGGAGGCGCCGTCGTCACCAGCTCCGCCAATGGCGACGATGACGTGCAGTTTCGCCAGATCAGAGAACTGCTCAAGGGTGGCATCGATGTCCTCGTGTTCTTGCCGCACGATACCAGCAAGGCCGGGCGCATTGTGGAAGCCGCGCACGCGAAACACGTCCCGGTGATCAGCTACGACCGCCTGGCCAGTGCGCCGGTCGATCTCTATGTCGGATTCGACCTCTTCTCGGTCGGACTCGAACAGGCGCAAAGTCTGGTGGATCGCGCGCCGAAAGGGAACTACCTGTTGTTGGGAGGCTCACCGCTCGATGCCAACTCGAAAGTCGTTCGCGCCGGACAGATGAAAGTGTTGCAGCCCTTCATCGATCGCGGCGACATTCATACCCTTGCCGATCTCTGGGTGCCGGAGTGGAGTCCGGCCGAGGCTTACGTTATGGTCACGAAAGAACTGAACAAGCTTAAGGCCGCACCCACCGCGATTGTTGCCTCAAATGATGCGATTGCCGGCGGTGCAATCCAGGCGCTCGAAGACAAGGGTTGGTCTGGCAGAGTGCTGGTCTCAGGTCAGGACGCAGATCTCGCCGCCATCGAGCGAATCTTCGATGGTTCTCAATTGATGACCGTGTATAAACCGGTCGGAAATGAGGCGCGGGCCGCGGCTGAAGCCGCGATGAAACTCGCGCGGCACGAAGACGCGGAGAGCCACGCGGAAGTGTCGAACGGCACGCTGACCACAAAGGCCATCCTGCTGACGCCGATCTGTGTCACTCAGGAAAACGCCAAACAGACCGTGCTCAAAGATGGATTTCAGAAGCTGGAAGTCGTCAGGCAAAGCCTGCCCAAAGACAAGCAGGAACAGTTGGACAAACCGTAGTACCAAGTGCTCCAAAGTAAAACCGTTGTTAACAGGCGATTAAGTGAGGTTAGCTAATCGCCAGTTTCCTATAACTAAGAAGCGATGGAAAAGCAGTGCTGTTGAGAGAGTAGCGGCCTCCTGCTCTCTCTTTTTAGCTTTGCCTCGCTCAACATGGTTTCCTCTTTTCACGCCGACGACTTACAGGCCGGTCATTTTCTCCAGGCGTTCTGGATACCGGGATCCTTCTACCTTAATCTTTGACGCGGCCGCATCGATGTCTCGCAGATCTTCAGGCGCGAGTTGGATCGAGACCGCTGCGATGTTCTCTTCCAGACGGTTTAGTTTGGTTGTGCCGGGAATCGGAACAATCCACGACTTTTGAGCGAGCAGCCAGGCCAGTGCGATCTGGGCAGGAGTCGCGTTCTTGCGCTTGGCAATGCTTGCGAGCAGGTCGATCAGAGCCTGGTTCTCCTTGAGAGCCTCCGGCGTAAAGCGAGGCAGCCCGCTGCGGAAATCGGCACTGTCGAATTTCGTGTTGGCGTCGATCTTGCCGGTCAGGAAGCCTCGGCCAAGCGGGCTGTAAGGCACCAGGCCGATGCCGAGCTCTTCGAGGGTCGGGATGACCTCGGCTTCGGGTTTGCGCCACCACAGCGAATACTCACTTTGGAGCGCGGTGACCGGCTGCACCGCGTTGGCGCGGCGGATCGTCTGCACGCCCGCTTCAGACAGGCCAAAGTGCCTGACCTTGCCGGCCTGAATGAGTTCCTTCACCGTGCCGGCGACGTCTTCGATGGGTACGTTCGGGTCGACACGGTGCTGATACAACAGATCGATGGTGCCGACCTTCAACCGCTTGAGCGAACCTTCGACGGCCTGCTTGATGTGCTCAGGTTGACTATTCACTCCGGCTGGCCGCTTATCGCTGCCACTCACATCGAATCCGAACTTGGTGGCGATCACCACTTTGCCGCGGAAAGGCGCAAGAGCCTCACCCACGAGTTCTTCGTTGGTGAACGGGCCGTACACCTCCGCGGTGTCAAAAAAGGTGACACCGCGGTCGACTGCGGCGTGGAGAAGGTCAGTCATCTCTTTCTTATCTTTGGGAGGACCGTAGGAAAAGCTCATTCCCATGCAGCCTAACCCCAGAGCTGAAATCTCAAGATTGCTTTTTCCTAGCTTGCGTTTTTGCATGGTTACTCCTTCCGAACAGGATACGTTACGGATGTTCAGACTATAATGGCGCGACACGATGGTTCTTACCTCTGGCACGAAGCTCGGCCCCTACGAAATCCAATCTCCGCTGGGCGCAGGGGGTATGGGAGAAGTTTATCGCGCTCGTGACACCCGCCTCGACCGCATCGTGGCGGTAAAAGTTCTCGCCTCTCACCTTTCTTCTTCTCCGGAATTGAAGCAGCGGATGGAGCGCGAGGGGAGGGCGATTTCTTCGTTGAACCATCCCCACATCTGCCAGCTTTATGACATCGGGTCGCAGAACGGCACCGATTATCTGGTCATGGAGTTTCTGGAAGGGGAAACTCTGGCCGAGAGGCTGCGCAAAGGCGCGGTACCGCTGGCCGAGGTTTTCAAGATTGGGATTGCCGTAGCCGAAGCGCTGGCGGTGGCGCACCGCAGCGGCATTGTGCATCGTGATTTGAAGCCTGGGAACATCATGCTCACGGCGGGCGGCGCAAAGCTGATGGACTTTGGGCTGGCGAAACCGCTGGGCATGCAGAACTCGGGGACAGGAACAGGATCGGCAGCGCCTTCGTTCACGGCGGCGGCCACGATGAGCGGGCCGAGTCCGTTAACCCCGCTGACCACGGCGGGTAGCGTCATTGGAACCATTCAGTACATGTCTCCCGAGCAGATTGAAGGGAAAGAGGCGGACGCACGCTCCGACGTTTTTGCATTTGGCGCTGTCCTGTACGAGATGGTAGCGGGGAAACGGCCGTTTCAGGGTAAGAGTCAAATCTCACTGGCTTCTTCGATTCTGGAATCGGAGCCAGAGCCTGTGAGCAAGCTAAAACCGAACACGCCTCCTGCGTTTGACCATGTGGTGACGACCTGCCTGCAGAAAAATCCGGACGAGCGATACCAGTCGGCGCACGACGTTAAGCTGGAACTGCAGTGGATCGCGGCGGATAAATCATCGCCGGCGATCGCGGCAGCGCCGCCGCGGTCGACCGCGAGGGATCGTGTGATGCGAAGCGCGCTCATGATCTTCGCGATTGTGCTAGGCATAGTCGCCGGAAGCTTCCTGAGGGCGCCTGTTTCGCCTGAAGGCTCCATCCGCACGGTCATCAATCCTCCGGAGAAGACCACACTGAATCTGACCGGCGATTCTGCCGGACCGCCGGTGCTTTCGCCGGACGGGAGCGCAATCGCATTCAGCGCCACGGGTGCGGACGGCAAAGCTGCACTCTGGGTTCGCCCGATGAATTTGCTGGAAGCGCGGATGCTGCCCAGTACGGAGGGTGCGATTTTTCCCTTCTGGTCCCCGGACGGACGCTCGCTGGGATTTTTCGCCGGTAGCAAACTGAAAACGATTGACCTCAATGGCGGTTCGGCGCAGGTGATTTGTGACGCGTCGCTCGGGCGCGGGGGTGCCTGGGGGCCGGGTGGGGTGATTCTGTTTTCTCCCAGTCCGAGCGATCCCCTGATGCGCGTGAGCATCAATGGAGGAACTCCCGTGCCGATCACGAAAATCGATACGGCGCTCCACACCTCGCATCGCTGGCCGTTCTTTCTTCCCGACGGCAAGCACTTCCTCTATCTCGCGCTGCACCACGATCCCTCGAAGTCGGCCAACAACGAGCTTTATTACGCATCGCTGGATGGCCGCGAAAATCGTCCTCTGTTCCGTTCTCAAGCGAACGCGGTTTACGCTGACGGTTTTCTATTGTTCGCGCGTGGCAATCAATTGATGGCACAACCCTTCGATCCCGCCTCAGGAAAACTGAGTGGTGAACCCCAGGATTTGGCCAAGGGCATTATGAACGACGCCAGCACCTGGCATATGGATGCTTCGGCTTCCAGCGGTGGGCTGCTGGTTTTCGGCAGCGGCGCGTCGGGCGACCTGCAGTTGGTCTGGATGAATAACAGCGGCAAAGAGATCAGCACTGTAGCTGACAAGCTCGAAGAGCTGCAAGGGGCGGTCGTCTCCCCACAAGGGGACCGCATCGCACTTCAGATTGACGCGGGAGAGAACGACATCTGGGTGCTCGATTTGTCGCGCGGTGTTCGCACCAGACTGACCTTTGGACCCGTGGCGAACACTTCCCCAGTCTGGTCGCCCGATGGCAAGTGGATCGCCTATGCCTCGCCTCGCACCGGTCGTTTCAATCTTTACCGCAAACCCTCCGATGGCAGCGGCGCGGAGGAGCTTCTGCTCACCGATGACCAGGGGATTGACCCCAGCGACTGGTCGCACGACGGGAAGTACCTGATCTATACCCGAGGTGGTCCCACAGGCCAGACTTGGGCTCTCCCGCTTCAAGGGGAGCGCAAACCGTCGATGGTGTTGTCGCGGGGCGCTTTTGCCAAGTTTTCGCCGGACGGCCGTTGGCTCGCCTACACTTCGGACGAGTCCGGCGCGTTTGAAGTGTATGTGGTGGCCTTTGGCGGCGGGCAGGCCAAATACCAGGTCTCGGCCAACGCCGGACAATTGCCGCGATGGAGCAGAGACGGCAAGGAACTTTACTTTTTGGACGCGACTTTCGATATCTTCGCCGTGCCGGTGAGGGATGCGGGCGGAGCTCTCCAATTTGGCGTGCCACAGACCGTGGTCAGCAACTGGTCTGCCCCGCTAGCTTTCTACGATGTTGCCCCCGACGGGAAGAAAATTTTGCTCAACCGGATTGCGCAACAGGTGAGCCAATCGGTTACGGTAGTTACGAGCTTCACCGCAGGGCTGAAGAGGTAAGCCAGGGTATCCTGAACTCGCCCTGAAATACTGACACAGGTGTAGCATGAAAATTTCCATTCGGATTGCAGCCGCTGCGCTGCTGTTTACAACTTCCATGTCCATGTCGGCACGAGACCGGTCCAATGCGCGTTCGATGGTGATCACACGTTACGGCATTGTGGCAACCAGCCATGTGCAGGCTTCGGTGGCGGGGGCGCAGGTGCTGGCGCGGGGAGGTTCTGCCGTAGACGCGGCGATTGCCGCCAACGCGGTGCTGGGCGTAACCGAACCCATGATGAACGGCATGGGTGGCGATCTGTTTGCGATTTACTGGGACGCGAAAACCGGCAAGCTGTATGGGTTGAACGCGAGTGGATGGGCGCCGCGCGGGCTGACCATCGCGCATTTGAAGGCGAGGGACGCGACGGCTATGCCGGTGGCGGGCATTGATTCCGTCACTGTGCCGGGTGCGGTCGCTGGATGGCACGCGCTGCACGAGCGCTTCGGTCGCCTCGCGTGGAAAGATCTTTTTCAGTCTGCGATTTCTTATGCTGATGATGGCTATCCAGTTCCGGAAGTCATTGCCTCATATTGGAATGACGCCGCGGATTGGATTGCGAACGATGCGGAGGCTCGGCGGGTTTATCTGCCGGGTGGCAAGCCTCCGGTGGTGGGGCAGGTCTTTCAGAATCACGATCTCGCCAAGGCCTTGAGGTTAGTGGCTGAGGGTGGAGCGGATACCTTCTATAAAGGCGAGATTGCGCGCGCGATTATCAGCACATCGCAGAATCTGGGCGGGACGATGGCGGCCGATGACCTGGCGGAGTTTTCGCCGGAGTGGGTCGAGCCGATTTCAACCACCTATCGCGACTGGACTGTGTACGAGCTTCCTCCCAACGGACAAGGGATGGCGGCGCTCGAGATGCTGAACATTATGGAGACCTCTGCGCCTTCGCCCGACGGACCTCTGAGCGCCGTCGAGTTGCATAAAAAGATCGAGGCCATGAAGCTGGCTTATGCTGATCTGGGGCGTTATAACGCTGACCCGCGATTCGCCAAGGTTCCGGTGAAGGGAATCCTGTCGAAGGAATACGCGCGGGAGCGCGCCAGGCTGATCGATCCCAGCAAAGCGAATTGCGACGTTGCGGCCGGCACGCCGCCCTTTAGTGACACGACTTATCTTTCGGTGGTCGATCGCGAAGGCAATATCGTTTCGTTGATTCAGAGCAATTACGAGGCATTTGGATCGGGCATTGCAGTGCGTGGCATGGGATTCGCGCTGCAGGATCGTGGCGCCCTGTTTTCGCTCGATGCGACGTCTCCGAATGCGCTGGCCCCGCGCAAGCGTCCGTTTCACACGATCATTCCCGCGTTCATGGAACATGGGGACCAGCACATTGGTTTCGGAATCATGGGAGGAGCGAACCAGCCTCTGGCTCACGCGCAATTCGTTTCCAACGTGGTCGACTACGGAATGAATGTTCAGGAAGCGGTGGAGAATGCGCGCTTTACCGTCAGTCCGCAACGTGGGTGCAACATTGTGATCGAGTCACGCGTGCCGCTGGAAGTGCGGCAAAAGCTTTCCGCGATAGGGCATCAATTCGACGTGAGGAACGCATACTCGACGGCGATGGGCCGGGGGCAGGCCGTTCTGCACGACTCGAAGTCCAAAGTGAATTACGGAGCATCGGACGCGCGCGCCGATGGCGCTGCAGTCCCAGAACAGTGATGAGTACAGTGGCCAGTGATCAGTGTCCAGTGGCCAGTCACGGTGCCGGCTGCGGTTTTACTGACCACTGGACACTGATCACTGCCCACTGCTTTACGACCGCAGCAAATTCCTCGCGATGAACAGGACGTTGGCCGGACGCTCGCCCAGCCGCCTCATGAAGTAGGGATACCACTCGCTGCCGAAGGGAATGTAGATGCGGACGCGCCAGCCGTCGCGGGCGAGCTTGCGCTGCAGGTCGCGGCGGATGCCGTAGAGCATCTGGAACTCGAAGGAGTCGCGGGAAAGTTTTTCGCGAATGGCAAAGGCCTGGGCTTGCTGAATGATGGTCTCATCGTGCGTGGCCAGGCCGTGATAGATGCCGCTTTTCATCAGGATCTTCATCAGCTTGATGTAGTTGGCATCGACGTCGGACTTGAGAGGGAACGCAATCTCCGCAGATTCTTTGTAAGCCCCTTTGCAGAGGCGGATGCGAATGCGCTCAGCCAGAAGCTTTTCGACGTCACTCTCGGAGCGCCTCAGGTACGACTGGATCACGGTACCAACGGCGTTGGCGTTTCCTGGCATGGCATGAAGTTCGTGGACGAAGTCCAGCGTTCGCTGGGTGTAGGGCGATCCCTCCATATCGACGCGAACGAAGCCGGGAGGGTCCATGGCTGCGGCCTTGGCGACCAGTCCGCTGACGATTTCGCGGGCCAGCTTCTCGTCTACATCGAGCCCCATGTGAGTTAGTTTGAGGCTGATATTGGCGTTGAGCTGGTGAGCGGCGATGGCGTCGAGAATCTGATGATAAAGCTGGGCGCTGAGGCGGGCTTCCTCGGGATTAGCAACATTTTCGCCGAGGTTGTCGATGCTGACGCTCATGCTCGCGCGGTTGACGGCTTGGGTGGCGCGGACGGCGTCGGCGATCGAGGTGCCGGCGACGAAGCGACTGGAGACGCGGCGGCCAAGCGCAGAGCTCTCGGCAAAAGTGCGCAGAGATGGGTTTTCGGAAAGCCGGACGAAGAAGGCTCTTAACATTCCGCACCTGAGGAATTATCCACCGGAAGCGATGATTCGATAAAGAGCACAGAACGTTGTATCACAACGAGCGCATGCTGCAGCCTGGCCCGGCGACCACAAGCGGTCGAGCCCGAGGTGTTTTGCGGCTGGGATGGACGGCGAAGTTAAGGATTGAAGCGAAGTTCAACTATCTCGTGAGTTTCGTGAGAAGCGGTTTCCCACTTCCACTGGCGCAGCGCATCCTGGGCAGATTGCGCCAGCAAGGGATGGCCGCCCTTGACCTCGATAGACGTTACCTTTCCATTCGGAGCAACCAGAACGTCTGCTCTCACTATGCCTTGGATTTTCATGGAGCGGGCGATATTGGGATATTGCGGAGCCACTCTGGTGACAACCTTGCGGCCGCTTTCAGAAGTTTCCTGGGTAAGGGCGTGCTTGGGCGCCAGCGTCAGTGTCGCGACTAGAACAAATAAAGCAACCGAAATCCGGTTTCTCATTGGGGTCGGTGGTTCCGTATTAAGAATTTTGTTCTGGTTCAGAATAAGAGGTATCTAACGCGCGCAGTAGATTACCTCGGTAATCGAGCAACGATTCTCCAGAAAAAACGCGGGATTGTGGCTAGGTTGGCCCGGGCCAAGCGCGAGGCTTGCCGACCGTTCAGCCGGCGTGTTCTTCCAGGAACTTCTCGACCTCGATGGCGGCCATGCACCCGGTTCCAGCCGCGGTGATGGCCTGACGATAGCGGCGGTCCTGCACGTCGCCACAGGCATAGACGCCATGGACGCGGGTAAGGACGTAGTTGTGCGTCTTAAGGTAGCCGTCCGCATCGGTGTCGAGTTGGCCGGCAAACATTTTCGCGTTGGGGTCGTGCCCGATGCCGAGGAATAAGGCGCTGGTGGGGAAGTCCCAGACCTTGCCGGTCTTCACATTGCGCAGCTTGAGGCCGGAGACTTCCTGTTTGTCGTGACCGAGGACATCTTCGACAACGGTGTCGGTGAGGAACTGGATTTTCGGATTCTGTTTAGCGCGTTCCAGCATGATCTTGGAAGCCCGGAAGCTGTCACGCCGGTGAATGATCGTCACCTTGGTGGCAAAGCGGGTGAGGAAGATGGCTTCCTCCATGGCGGAATCGCCGCCGCCGATTACCACGATTTCTTTTCCTGAAAAGAAAAAGCCGTCGCAAGTGGCGCAGGAAGACACGCCGTGTCCAATGAGTTTCTGCTCGTTGGGCAGCCCCAGCCAGCGCGCGGACGCACCGCTGGCGATGATGAGCGCTTTGGTGTGCACCTGTTGCTTGCCGAGATGAAGCAGGAAAGGGCGCTGGCTGAGGTCAACGCTGCTGAGATGCCCCACGCGATATTCGGCGCCGAAGCGTTCTGCCTGCTTGCGCATGTTCTCGACCAGTTGTGGTCCCATGATGCCTTCGGGAAAGCCGGGGAAGTTCTCCACCAGCGTGGTAAGAGAGAGTTGGCCGCCGGGCTCGTGGCCCTCGACCAC
>DATHOK010000059.1:0-18078 GCA_035484995.1 Verrucomicrobiia bacterium
TTGACGGATCCGGCCTCGGCTGGTTTCTGGATTCCAGCTTGCCCGGAAGTCGCCACGCTTCAGCAACCATTCTCCATGTTCCATCTTCACCTCGAGGTCATCATCGACCGAGGATTCCGAAGGCTCACGCAAGTCAATGTCGAATTTGAGGTGAGAATCCGCCGAAGTCCCGACGAAGCCGGTATATCGATTCTCGATCAGCCGATGAAATGAGGGATCCTGTGTTCGCAGGGCGATCGCCATTCCGCCGATCTCGATCGATACCGCCTCTCTCGCGATCGTGGGAAATGCAGTCGTCATAAATTCGAAGGGCGAATTGAAGAAGTGGCGGGAATCCCGAGCACCTGGTGCGCGGCATGAATGCGTAAGGCGAGAGCGCGAAGTCGATCCGAATGGCATAGCATCTTCGCCAGCGCGGATTGGAGCAGCGAGACTCGGCGGCTCGGAATGCAACTGCGATTGGCGCGGCTAATGCCGACCACTCGACCGAGCAGTTCGGATGCGGCCGCGGGCGAATCGTTTTGCGGCATTGCGTCGCCCCTTGTGATCCACGAGAAGCAATCCCCATCTCGACGCGTTTCGACCAGCCGGTGGACAAAGAAACGGTTGTCGCGCATGACCAACGCGATGTCTCCGGGAACGACTTCGTCGTGCGCTGCGCTTTGAATCGTGAGCAGATCGCCCGGCCACACCGAAGGAAGCATGCTCGCCCCCCACGCCCTCAGGCGAACGGTGCCGCCACAGCGAAGCATCTCGGCCGCAAGACCAAGCTTGGGATCTTCGTAATTTCCCGGGTTGTAAGGCATAGATGGCCGCAAACTAAGAGGTATGCCGGTTGAAGTGGCAGGAAAGTTGGGTGCCCTGTATTTTGCCGCAGGACAGCGCCATGGTTTCGAAAACCTGCTCGTGCCGGAATGCCGGTTCTTGATAGGCTTTTTTGGCCGTGTGGTGGTTCTCGCCTGCGTTCTCCTTGCTCCTATTCCAATCCTGTTCTGCCATAAAGAATGAGCTCCGCAATCCAGACCGCAGAGTCTGCGCTCCGGAAAAGCTCGACTACACCACCTCTTCCTCGAAGCATACTACAAGAAAAGGACTTAGCCGATTGTCACTGCTGGTACATGCGGGTAGGAGCCTGTGGATTTTGTTCGGCGGCGCTCAAGAAATAATCAAGAAACGATAAGGACAGCGGCTAAAGAACAGCACAACCATGCTACTGCTCGATGGCCGTCTCTGATTTGTCCGGTTTCTCGGTCACCTGCTTGGGACTCGGCAATTGCGAACGGTCCCAACCGCCGCCGAGGGCCTCCACCAATGCCACGGCGTAGGTCATCTGCTGCACCTGAAGACCATTCAGGGTCTGCTGGTCGGCCAATACGGTGGTCTGGGCAATCAGCACGTCGAGGTAGGGATCGACGCCCGTGTCGTACCTCGCCTGTTCGAGCTTGAGGAAGGTTCGGGCTGAATCCACGGCCTGCTGCTCTTGCTCGATTTCTTTGGAGAGGATACGAACTTCTGCAAGACCATCCTCCACCTGCTGAAAAGCAGTGAGCACCGTCTGCCGGTAACTGGCGAGATCCGCATTGTAGGTCGCGACGTATTGTTGGACGGTGGCGCGGCGCAGGCCGGCATCGAAAATGGTTTCCGGGATCGACGCACCGACAGACCAGAACCGGCTCGGCCAGGCGAGCCAGTTATGGAAGGCGGAACTCTCGAACCCGCCTTCCGCGCTCAAGGTCAGGTTCGGATAATAGGCGGCATAGGCTATGCCGATTGCGGCGTTGGCTTCGGCCATAGTGCGTTCAGCCGCAGCGACGTCAGGCCTGCGCTCGAGCAGTTCCGAGGGCACGCCGACCGGAATCGGCGGCGGAGCGACAGTCATCGGCTTCACTGGGATGGAGAAACTTGTGGCTGCCTTGCCGATGAGTACGGCAATCGCGTGTTCAAATTGCGCTCGCGCGATTCCGACATTGGTCGCTCCTGCTTTCGCGCTTTGCAGGGTGGTTTCGGCTTCGACCACGGAGATTTGATCGTCGATGCCGGCTTCGTAGAGCGCGCGGGTCAGGTCGTACGACTTCTGGTCCGCCGCAACAGTATCATCAAAGATTTTCTGCAACTGGTCCTGGCCGCGAATCTCGAAGAAAAATTCCGCGAGACTGGCCTGCTCGGTCAGGCGCTCGTTCTCGAGATCGGCTGCGCTGACCTGGGCAGCATACTGGGCCTGGCGCACCGTATTGCGGACCTTGCCCCAGAGGTCAGGCTCCCAGGAGGCTTCGAGCGGCAGAGAGTAAACGGTGCTTTGGAGTTGTTTGGCAGCGGTGCCCGTGCCGGAGGTGTTGACGGGAACCGTGTTGAGATTCTGCGAGGTTCGCGAGCGCGTGAACGAGGGCGCGACAGAAAGAGTGGGAAAGTATTGCGAGCGCGCCTCGCGGACGATTGCGCGGGCTTCCATGAAGTTCTCGAAATATTGCTTGATGTTCTGGTTATTTATATCCAGTTGTTCCTCAAGAGCGTTCAGTTCGGGATCATTGAAAATCTCCCACCACTTGCCGCGCAGCTTCGCGTCCGCGGGCTGCGCCGGCGTCCAGAGTCCCGCTTCCTGGGACTGAGTAGGCGATTCCTTGTAGACGGCCGCAGGAGCTTGCGGCGCGGGTGGATGGTATTTCGGCCCTACCACGCAGCCCGACAAAGATAACAAGAGCGCAGCCGCACACAGCCGAATCATCTCGTTCGCGGATTTTCGTTCAAGGATCTTCATAGCGTCCCTACTTTAGGCACCGTTCATCCCAGCCCATCGTTCTAGCCGGCCTGCGGAGCCGGGAGTTGATTTCGCGCCGTCTTTCGCTTTCCCTCCATGCGCAACCGCAGCCGGTCGAACTCCAAATAAACAACCGGAGTCGTATAGAGTGTGAGCAACTGGCTCAAGATCAGTCCTCCCACAATCGTAATGCCTAGAGGCCGGCGCAGCTCGAATCCAGTGCCGGTTCCGAGCGCCAGCGGCAACGCTCCCAGCAGCGCAGCCATGGTTGTCATCAGAATTGGCCGGAAGCGCAACATACAGGCTTCAAAAATCGAGTCGATTGGCTTTTTCCCCTCCTGGCGTTCTACCTGAAGAGCAAAATCGATCATCATGATGGCATTCTTTTTGACGATTCCAATCAGCAGCACAATGCCAATGATGGAGATGATGTTCAGATCCTGCTTGAAGAGCATCAACGCGAGCATCGCGCCTGCGCTCGCCGAAAACAGCGTAGAGATGATGGTCACGGGGTGGATGAGGCTCTCATACAAAATTCCGAGAACAATGTAGACCGCGAAGAGCGCCGTCACAATCAGCACAGGCTCGGTGCCGAGAGATTGCTGGTAGGCCTGCAGCGTGCCCGCATAAAAACCTTGCAGGGTGGATGGCGCGCCCAGCCGCTTCTGCATCTCGCTGATGCTCAACGTGGCATCGCTCAAAGACATGTCCGACGCGAGGTTAAATGAGATCGTAACCGAGGGAAATAATCCCGTATGGTTAATGGCCAGAGGTGTGGTGTTGGCTTGGCCCTTGGCCATTGCGAGCAGCGGAATGTTGCCCTTGGAGCTTTGCAGGTAGATATCTTTCAATCCTTCCGGACTTTGCCAATATTGAGGAGCCACTTCCAGCACCACGTAGTACTGATTCAACTGAGTGTAGATGATGGACACTTCCGACTGGCCGAATGCGCCATATAACGTCGAGTCCAGCGATTGCGCGGTAAGGCCGAGCTTGGCCGCGGTAACGCGATCATAGTTCATCAGCTCATCCAGGCCGCCATTCTGCTGGTCTGAGCTTACGTCCTGCAGGCCATGTAATTGCGTCATCTGGCTCAGGATGATGGGCGCCCACTTGGAAAGATCCTGCACATTGTCGGATTGCAGCGTGTACTGGTACATCGCATTGCTGGAGCGGCCGCCGATGCGCAGATCCTGCACAGATTGGAGAAACGCGGAAGCCACGGGCAGACGATTCATTTGCGGCCGCAGGCGGTTGATGATTTGCGAGGCACTGACCTTGCGCTCCGCCAGCGGCTTGAGGGCAACATAGAGGGAGCCGGTATTGGTGGCCCCGTTGCCGCCGGTAAACGCAATCACATTGGCCACAGCAGGATCATTCTTGATCACCGCACCGATCTGCCGAATGGAGTTGTCCATCGCCGGAAACGATGAATCCTGCGGCCCCCGCACCGAGCCGGAGATTGCTCCCGTATCCTCTACGGGGAAAAAGCCTTTGGGTATCTTGATGATCAGCACTACGTTGAGCGCGATGGTGACGAATAGTACGACGAGGGTAGGGATGGGATGGTCGAGCACCCAGTGCAGGCTGCTGCGATACAACGATAGGACCCAGTCGAAGAACTTTTCGCTGGCCATGTAGATGCGGCCGTGTTTTTCGTCGCGCTCGCTCTTCAACAGGTAGGCGCACATCATCGGCGTAGTGGTCACCGAGATGATCATCGATACGAAAACGGCGGTCGAGAGAGTTACGGCAAATTCGCGGAAGAGGCGGCCCACGATTCCGCCCATCATCAGAAGGGGAATAAACACCGCGATCAGCGAAATGCTGATAGTGAAGACTGTGAATCCGATTTCTTCGGCGCCCTTCAGGGCGGCGGCAAAAGGTTTCATGCCGTCTTCCAGATGACGCGAGATATTCTCCATCACCACGATGGCATCGTCGACCACAAATCCGGTTGCAATGGTCATCGCCATCAGCGAGAGGTTATCAAGGGTATATCCGAACAGGTACATTACGGCGAACGTACCGACCAGCGAGACCGGTACTGCAACGGCGGGAATGAGTGTGGCACGACCGTTCCGCAAAAAAACAAAGACCACAACAATGACCAGGCCAATGGAAATGAGCAGCGTCCTCTCCACATCGCTGACCGAGGCACGGATGGTCGTGGTGCGATCGAGAACTATAGTGATATCGATGCCGAGCGGAATCGACGCCTTGATAAACGGAAGTTGCGTGCGGATGCGATCGACCGTGTTAATGATATTAGCGCCGGGCTGGCGGAAAATGATGACAGTTACTGAGCGCTTGCCGTTCAAATAGCCGGCAGCACGCACATTCTGCACGGAGTCCGTCACCTGAGCGACATCGGATAGATGAATGGCCGCGCCGTTCTTAAAACCAACCACGAGGGGCTTATAGTCCTCGGCGTGCGAGATCTGGTCGTTAGCCAGGATGTCCGCGGTCTGCACTCCATCAGTGATCTGGCCTTTGGCCAAATCGGCATTCTGCAGGCTCAGGACGGACTGCAAATTCGCAAGCGTAAGTCCGTAGCTGGCTAACTGTGTCGGGTTCGCGTCCACGCGCACCGACGGCAACGCACCGCCTCCGACCGTGACCTGTCCCACGCCCTGGATCTGCGACAGCTTTTGTTCCAGGACCGTGGAGGCTTCGTCATAAAGTTTATCCGGACCGAACTTGTCCGAAGTCAAACCGAGAATCATGATGGGTGAATCTGCGGGATTGACCTTGCGATAAGTCGGATTGCCCGGCAGGTTGGCAGGCAAATAGGTTCGCGCCGCGTTAATTGCGGCTTCCACATCACGCGCCGCACCATCAATGTCGCGGCTGAGGTCGAACTGAATCGTGATCGACGTACTGCCCAACGTGCTGGCGGAGGTCATTTCCGTTACGCCAGCAATATGGCCGAACTGCCGCTCCAGTGGCGTCGCGACGGACGACGCCATAATTTCGGCGCTGCCCCCCGGCAAACTGGCGCTGACCGAAATTGTAGGAAAGTCGACTTCCGGCAGAGGCGCAACCGGAAGCACCTCGAACGCAATCGCACCGGCGAGTGCAACCGCCACCGTGAGTAACGTGGTAGCTACCGGCCGTTGAATGAAAGGTGCGGAGATGTTCATGCCGGCCCTGCCTGTTCCCCATTTCCGGCTTCCGGCTGATTTGCTTTGTGCCCAAAGCGGTGCCCGAGGTTGTCGAAGAAGATGTAGATGACTGGCGTGGTGTACAGCGTGAGCGCCTGACTTAACAGGAGTCCGCCGACCATGGCGATGCCCAGCGGCCGGCGCAATTCAGAACCGAAGCCAGAGCCGAGGGCCAGCGGCAGGCCGCCGAGCAGTGCAGCCATTGTGGTCATCATAATGGGGCGGAAGCGGAGCAGACAGGCTTCGTAAATTGCGTCCGTCGCGCTCTTGCCGTGCTTGCGCTCGCCTTCGAGCGCAAAATCAACCATCATGATGCCATTCTTCTTCACGATACCGATCAGCAGGACGATGCCGATGATCGCTACCACGCTCAAGTCCTGGTGAAAGAGAATCAGCGCGAGAAAAGCCCCCACACCCGCTGACGGCAGCGTAGAGAGAATCGTAATCGGGTGGACAAAGCTTTCATACAGAACCCCGAGTACGATATACACCGTGACCAGCGCCGCCAGAATTAGTAAAGGCTCGTTGGACAGCGAATTCGTAAAGGATGCCGCGGTGCCTTGAAAGCCTGCCTGCAGGCTGGGAGGCATGTGCATGTCTTTTTCCACCTTGTCGACCGCCGTAATGGCCTCGCCCAGCGCGGCGTTGGGCGCGAGATTGAACGACACCGTGATCGCGGGAAACTGACCCTGGTGCGTAATGGCGAGCGCTTCCGTCGTCTTCTCAAAGTGCGAGAAAGCACCCAGCGGTACAGCACTGCTGTAAGCCGAAATGCTCGTGACTGCAGAATTCGCGCCATTGCTCGGAGTCGAGGATGCGTTCGCTGAGAGCGCGTTCGTGGGAGGAGTAAGAGTGTTCGCCGATGGAGTGAACAGCGCGGAAGATGTGAGTGCATTGGACCCTGCAGAGGATGATCCGGAAGCCGCAAATGATGTTGACGCTCCGGAACCCGTCGCTCCCGCAGATGCATTCGATTGGATGTAGAGACGGTTCAGCTTATTCGGATCCAGTTGAAACTGCGGTTCGCTCTCGAGCACAACGTGGTATTGATTCACCTGGGTATACATCGTGTTAATTTGCCGCTGACCGAAGGCGTCATACAGCGTGTTATCGATGGTTGTCGGCGCGATGCCGAATCGTGAGGCGGTGACCCGATCGATCACGAGAGATACAGCCAGCCCTCCCGTTTGCTGATCGGTGGCCACATCTTCCAATTCCGGCAACTGCTTCAGGCGGTCGACGAAGCGATTCGTCCAGTTGTTCAGCTCATTCGCATCGGGGTCTTCAAGCGTGTATTGGTATTGCGTGCGGCTCACGCGATCGTCCACAGTAATGTTCTGCACCGGTTGCATAAACAGCTCTATCCCCTGCACCTGGTCGAGCTTTGACTTGAGCCGGCGGATTACGTCGGAAGCGTTCAACTTGCGCTGGTCGAGAGGTTTTAGATTGATCGATATTCTGCCGCTGTTCGTCGTTGTATTGGTTCCGTCCGCGCCGATAAACGACGAAAGGCTCTCAACCGCGGGGTCATCCAGAATTACCTTTGCGAGTTCTTTTTGCTTCTCTGCCATCGCCCTTGACCCAATTGTCTGCGGCGCCTGCGATATACCCTGGATCACTCCCGTGTCCTGCACCGGGAAAAAGCCTTTAGGGATGATGATGTAAAGGAAAACTGTAAGCATCAGCGTGGCCAGCGCGACGAATAGCGTAATCGTCTGGAAGCGAAGTACAAACTTTAGCGTGCGGCCATAGAAATTGATCATCGCCTCGAAAGCGCGCTCCGTGGCTCGATAGATGCGCCCCTGCTGCGCTTTCGGCTCGCGCCGCAGAATTCGCGCACTCATCATCGGGGTGAGCGTAAGAGAGACAACGGCCGAAACGACGATAGTGACGGCCAGGGTCACCGCGAACTCGCGGAACAGGCGCCCCACCACATCGCCCATGAATAACAGCGGAATCAGCACGGCGATGAGCGACACGGTCAGCGAGAGAATGGTGAATCCAATCTGCTCCGCGCCCTTGAGCGCCGCTTCCATCGGAGGATCGCCCTCTTCGATGTAGCGTGCGATGTTTTCGATCATCACGATGGCATCATCCACCACAAAGCCGGTGGAGATGGTCAGCGCCATCAGCGATAAGTTATCGAGGCTGTAGCCGAGGATGTACATCGCCGCAAAAGTGCCGATCAGAGACAGCGGCACAGCCACGCTGGGAATAATGGTGGCATAGAGGCTGCGCAAGAAAAGGAAGATGACCAGCACGACGAGTCCGACCGTCAACAGCAACTCAAATTCGACATCAGAAACCGACGCTTCGATTGCCGTCGTGAGATCGGTAAGAATAGTCACCTGAATGCCCGCAGGCAAGTTGGCCTCAAGCTGTGGCAAGAGCTGCTTGATGCTTTTGACCACGCTGATGGTGTTGGCTCCGGGCTGGCGTTGCACATTCAGGATGACGGCCGGGGTCTGATTCATCCACGCGGCCTGATTATTGTTCTCCACTCCATTCACGATCTGCGCCACGTCGGTCAGCATCACCGGCGCACCGTTACGGTACGCAACAATAATTTTGCGGTAGTCGTCGCTGGTGACTAGCTGATCATTGGCGTCGATCTGGTAATCCTGGCGTGGCCCGTCGAAGTTTCCCTTGGCGGCATTCACACTGGCCTGGGTCAGCGCCGTGCGCAGGTCTTCCATGTTGATGCCATAGGATGACATCTGCGCGGGATCGGCTTGAATGCGGACTGCCGGCTTTTGGCCTCCGCTGATGGTTACAAGGCCGACACCATTGAGCTGCGAAATCTTAGGCGCCAGGCGCGTGTCCACAAGGTCTTCGACCTGAGACAGCGGCATGGCCCCTGAAGTGATGGCCAGAGTAAGCACGGGAGCATCGGCGGGATTCGTTTTACTGTAAATCGGCGGCGCGGGCAGAATGGATGGCAAAAGACTCTGCGCCGCGTTGATGGCAGACTGCACCTCTTCCTCGGCTACATCAATATTCAGAGTCAGGTTGAACTGCAGCACAATAACGGAAGTGCCGCCCGAGCTGGTCGATGTCATCTGGCTCAAACCCTGCAGTTCGCCGAATTGGCGCTCCAGGGGCGCGGTCACTGTCGTCGCCATTACAGTCGGGCTTGCTCCCGGATAAAACGTGAGTACCTGAATGGTTGGATAATCGACTTCAGGCAAGGCGGAGACGGGCAGTTGGGTATAGCCAACAATTCCGACCAGTAGGATTGCGGCCATGAGCAATGCGGTGGCAACGGGCCGCAAAATGAACGGGCGAGATGGACTCACGGGGCGCTGCTCCCGTTGGTGCTGCCCGGAGCGGGCTTGGTCGGAGCCTTGTTCGAAACGGTAATCGCAGTATTGTCCTGCAGCTTATCGAAACTGCTGTTCGCGACAACGTCTCCAGCATCGATGCCATCAACCTGCGTTAGACCGCCGTCCGTAACCCCGGGCTTAATGCTGCGCATGTGAGCAACATTGTTTTGAATCACATAGACGAACGATGCCTGACCATTTTGTTGAATGGCGGAAGCTGGAACCAGCGTCACCCCTTGCAACGTATTCACCAGCAGCCGAGTATTCACAAACTGGTTCGGAAAGAGTGCATCATTCTTGTTATCGAACTGGGCGCGGCCTTTTACCGTTCCGGTCGTAGTATCAATCTGGTTGTCGAGCGTCAACAGTTTGCCGCTTGCAATCTTCGTCTGCGCAGTGCGGTCAAACACATCTACCGGAAGGATGGCCTTCTTTTGCAGTCGAACCTGAACCGGGCCCAGACTGTCTTCCGGTATTGTGAAAATTACGGTGATGGGCTGCAACTGCGTAATGACTGCGAGAGTGATGGTTCCAGCAGACTGCACCACGTTACCCGGGTCCACCAGCCGCAAGCCAACGCGGCCGGCAATGGGAGCTGTGATATGGCAGAAGTCGACCTGGATCTGGTCAAATTGCACCGTTCCCTGATCGTTTTTGACGGTGCCCTCGTCTTGCAGAACGAGCTTTTCCTGGTCTTCCAGGATTTGCTTTGCAATCGCGTTGCGCGCCCATGCCGCACGATAGCGTTCGAGGTCCATCTGCGCTTGCGCCAGCATATTCTCGTCCCGCTCCAACGCACCTTGCGCCTGCAGAAGACTTGCGCGGTACGGACGTGAATCGATATCAACCAGTGGATCGCCCTTACTCACCAGCTGCCCCTCACCATAGTGCACGGCTACGATCAGGCCGGTCACCTCGCTGGTAATCGAATCGGTATAGACCGGAGTGACGGTACCGATTGCATCAAGGTAGACGCCGATGTTCCCTTTCGTAGCCGTGGCCGTTGTAATGTTGATCTTCGGCGCCGCCGGTGTGACTTTCTTCGCGGTATCGAAATGACGCCATAGCAGTGCGACTACAAGCGCAAAGACTAGCAACACCAGAATCCATACGACAACGTGCGCGCCTTTATGTCGGTGAGAATCGTGAGCCGGGAGTTCATGGCTACGGTCGATGGAGGGATGCTCATTCGTGTCAACGGTCAAAGAAGTCTCCTTTGGCGGCTCCGAATTGCTCAAAATTATAGCCCAGTAAATAAGGAGTCCGACTTCCAGTCGTGGCGCCATTCGCCCTCGTTCGGCGAAGTGTCCCGTCACACGCTCAGAACTGGAATCGGCACCGCGCAAATAATTGCATAGCCGTGGATCCGCAGGTTCCCGCCATAAGGGTAGCACTCGGAAACCAGCAAATCCGCCTTTGTCTGCTTCGCAGCCTGGCTCAGTATCTTGGGCACGTCACCGCTGCCCACGAATAGGTCCGCCTTTATCCCCAGGTCTTCGCGCAGCTCAATGAGATGCTGCGAGGCGTCGCTGACAAGCTCCTTTCTCCACTTTGGACTGATGTAGGTGCCGCCTGGCCCCCAGAGCTCCACCGAGTGAGTAACATGAGCAAGCGTCAGATGGGCGCCGAATTCGCCGGCGATTTGCGCGGCCCATGACACAACTTGCGGGCTGCGCTCACCGAGTTCAACTGCGCACAGAACGCTTTGGATCGTAAATTCCTTCAGGGGCGATAGCTCCACGTGGGCACCGGTCCAAACCGGGCAATTAATCCCGTACAGAAATTCCGCGTTTTCTGAGCCCAGCAGAAACCGGTTGAATGCGAACCCGTGGGACGGCATCATGATCAGGTCGGCTTCTTCCGCCTGAGCCGTCCGCAGGATCGCCTCAGCCGGAGTGCCTTCGGCCAATACGCATCGGATGGTAAGGCCCTTTAGCTCCGATGCAAGAGATTGACCCCGGTCTTGCCCGGCTCTTTTAATGATCTCAGCGAGCAAATCCCAGCCAGCCAATTGGGGCCCGTCCTCGGGCACACCAGCAGCATGGCTCAACGCGGTTACGACGTGCAGCATTACGACCGCGGAACGAAAACGGTGGGCCAGGATCGCAGCCTGATCAATCACAGGAAGCGAGGTGTTCGGAAAATCAACCGGCAGAAGAATCTTCTGAATTTTCAGCATCGTACACCAGCAGGAGAGCCAGAATGCCCTGACCCTCTCCTCTTAGCTTGTTCGCAGCCTGGTTTGGAGTGTACCGCAATCGCCGTCCTTGGCTCATTCGCGAGCAAGGCGTCAGGAAACAATACGAAACGGGCAAAAAACGATATGATGCTGCGGTGGGTTTATTCATTTTTTAGGAGCTTTTTGCATGCAATCGTGCCGCATTCGTTCCTTCGTACTAGTAATGGTCGCCTCAATCCTGGCGCTGGCCGCGTCCACCGCACTCGCCGAAGAAGCAATCTCGGTGACTGTGGACGCGACGAAAACTCAGCAGAAGCTGCTGCACGCTCATTTGGTCATGCCCGTCAAGCCTGGGCCTCTCACTCTCTACTACCCGAAATGGATTCCCGGCGAGCACGGGCCCGATGGACCTATCGCAAATGTCACCGGCCTGAAATTCGAGGCGGACGGCAAGATCATTCCGTGGGAGCGTGATTTGCTGGATGTTTTCACCTTCCATCTGGAAATCCCCCGCGGCATCTCCCACCTTAATGCCAATTTTGACGTCATTGAGCCAGATGGCGCCTCAGCCACTGACAAATTGATGGTCCTCGAATGGAATGAAGTCGTACTTTATCCGGCGGACGCGCCCGCCGAGAAACTTACGTATGATGCCAAACTTGTGATGCCGGATGGATGGAAATTCGGCACAGCACTTCCCGTCGAAAATGCAGCCGGGAACCAGGTTTCATTCAAACCGATTTCACTGGACCTGCTCGTAGACTCGCCCGTAATTACCGGAGAGTTTTACCGGAGCATCGACCTCACGCCGCCAGGCGAACCCATCCATCATGAAATCGACATCGCCGCCGACAGCGCGGATGCGCTGAACATGAGCCCCGAAAACCAGAAGGAAATGATCAACCTGGTCGCCGAGTCGGGCAAACTTTTTGGTGCTCGCCACTATCGCGACTATCATTTTCTGCTCGCGCTAAGCGATCATGTGGCCCACTTCGGCCTCGAACACCACGAGTCGAACAATAGCCGCTTGCCCGAGCGAACTCTGCTTTTGCCCAGTTCCGGCATGTCGCTTGGCGGCCTGCTGTCGCACGAATTTGTTCACTCCTGGAACGGAAAGTTTCGCCGCCCCGCTGATCTAACCGTCCCTTACTACGAACAGCCCATGAAAACTGATCTGCTGTGGGGCTATGAGGGCCTGACCGATTACCTCGGGCCGATGTTGGCGGCGCGCAGCGGCCTATGGACTCCGGAACAATACCACGAGTACCTGGCCAGCATCGCAGCCATGCTCGGCCCCGGACGCCCCGGACGTACATGGCGCCCATTGCTTGACACCGCCGTTGGCGAACCCGGCCTGGGCTTCGGAAGAGGAGGCTGGATGAACTGGCGCCGTGGCACCGATTACTATGACGAGGGCGATCTGCTCTGGCTCGAAGTAGCGACGATCATTCATCGCGAGTCCGGCGGCAAGAAATCGATTGATGATTTCTGTCAGGAGTTCCACGGCGGCCCTAACCACGGCCCAGAGGTGAAGACCTATAGCTTCGATGATCTGGTGAAGACGCTCAATGCATTGGCCCCGTTTGATTGGGCCACATTCTTCCACACCAGGTTGAATTCCACCTCGGCGGAAGCTCCCGTGGGAGGAATCGAAAACGGCGGCTGGAAAGTCACTTTTGACGATAAGCCTTCAAAGCTGGAGGGCCGCCGCGGCAATATCGGCGAGGTCTATTCGATCGGCCTCCAGGTGGGAAGCGATGGAGTTGTCACCGATTCAATCGTCGGGAGTCCAGCGTTTGAGGCAGGCGTCTCTTCGCAGATGAAAATAATTGGCGTCAATGGCCGCGTCTACACCGCGGAATTGCTCTCGGACGCGGTCAAGTCCGCAAAGGACACTTCGCAACCGATTACGATCCTCGTCGTGGTGGACGATTATTTTCGAACCTGCACCGTCACCTACCATGGCGGCCCGCGTTATCCGCATCTGGTGCGTGACGGTGATCGACCGGATTATCTCGACGAGTTGATCAAGCCCCAGGTCGGGAGCCATTAGGAAGCGGAAGCCCGCATGAGCCTCTACTGCGCCACAGGCGGCGTCGAAAGCGATCTGCTTCCACAATTGCGAGATCTGCTTGCAGAGAGTCTTGCCAAGCTGGGGCAACGAAATCGTGTGCTCGTAGTGCCTCCCGATCAGAGCCGCATTCATTCCCGCTCGGGCGACCTGACGCGCTACGCATGGGAATATTTCGGCGACCGGTTGCAAGCGGTTCTGCCTGCTCTTGGCACCCATGCCGCCATGCAGCACGATCAGATCGCGCGAATGTTTGGCGCCATGCCGCAGGCGCTCTTCCGCGTCCACAACTGGCGTACCGACGTCGAGACTCTGGGCGAGGTCCCCGCTGAGTTCGTCTATGAGCAGTCGGAAGGCAAGCTGAACTATTCGTGGCCGGCGCAGGTAAATCGCCTCGTTGTGCATGGCGGTTTCGATCTTGTTCTCTCGATCGGCCAGGTCGTCCCGCACGAAGTTGCCGGCATGGCGAATTACAATAAGAACATTCTCGTCGGTACCGGAGGCCGCGAGTCGATCAACCGCAGCCATTACCTGGGCGCGGTTTATGGGATGGAGCGCATCATGGGCCGCGCTGAGAATCCCGTGCGCAACGTTCTCAATTGTGCGGCGGATCGTTTCCTGCGGCACCTGCCTATCGTCTACGTGCTTACCGTTGTCGGACGCACTGGCGACGGTGGGCTTGCAGTGCGCGGACTTTTCATCGGCGACGATGCCGAGTGCTTTTACCGCGCCTCCGAACTCAGCCTGAAAGTGAACTTCGAAACGCTGGACGCACCCATCCGCAAGGCCGTCGTTTATCTTGATCCGAATGAATTTCACAGCACATGGCTGGGCAATAAGGCGGTCTATCGTACGCGCATGGCCTTGGCCGACAATGCAGAGCTGATCGTTCTCGCTCCGGGCGTGAGCAAATTCGGTGAAGACCCTGCCATCGACGCCTTGATCCGCAAATACGGCTATCGCGGAACCCCTGCCACGCTCAAAGCCGTGGACGCCAACGCGGATCTGGCCAACGACCTCGGCGCGGCTGCTCATCTCATTCACGGCTCTTCCGAGGGACGCTTCACAATCAGATGGTGCCCCGGTCAACTCAGCAGAGAAGAGATTGAAGGCGTGGGTTTTGAATTTGGAGATTTGAAAACGATGCTCACACGCTACAACCCTCAAACGCTTCGCTACGGCTACAACCAAGTTGCCGGCGAAGAAATCTTTTTCATTCCAAATCCTGGGTTGGGATTGTGGGCATACCGCGGTAAATTGCTGGGGCGGGATGCATGATCGTGGTCTTGATGGGTGTGAGCGGCATCGGCAAAACGACCATAGGCAGCTTGCTCGCCGCGCGCACGCGATGGAAGTTCGAAGACGCCGACGACTATCACTCGGAGGAAAACCGCCGGAAAATGGCCGCCGGGATCCCGTTAACCGACGCCGACCGGACACCGTGGCTCAACGCTTTGCATGAACGCATGCTCCAATACAGGCAAAAGGGCGAGAATGCTGTTTTTGCCTGCTCGGCGCTCAAGGAGCAGTATCGTGCGCTGCTCGAACGCGGCATCGCCCCCGGAGAGATTTGCTTTGTTTATCTGCACGCGCCCGCCACTGTGATCAGAGAGCGCATGAAGTCGCGGCATCATCCATTCATGAATCCCGAGCTCCTCGATAGCCAACTCGCGGAGCTCGAAGTGCCGCGCAACGCATGGTCCGTCAGTGTTGCTGGAACTCCAGACGAGGCGGTCGAGGAAATTCTTGTCCGGATGCGCGAAATAGGGCTAGTCACGGCCACGGCGGAGAAATCATAACGACTCAAGTCTTCTCCCTGTTCTTCGCCTCATAGTACTGGAGACTGGATGCGGGATTTTCCGGCGATCAGTCTCGAGAGGCAACCGGCCAGAAATCAAAAAAATTCATCCACTGATCGTAATGAGTCGTCAACGTTGTTTCCAGAAACCTGACAGCCTGGCACATAGCGTCGTACAGGCCGGCGTCGTACAAGCCGGCATCGTCTTTGCCGCGTCTAGCCCGTGACGCAGCTGCCGGGATCGGATCTCCCATCAAAACGCGGTAGCGCAGCCAACCTTGGCGAATCATGAAAACGGGCAACACCGGCGCGCCCGAGACCTGCGAAAGCAGAAAAGGGCCGCGCGGAAAGTTTGTGGGTTGGGAAAAAAAAGGCACCTCGAAAGTGTGCCGCTGATAGACGCGGTCTCCCTGGATCGCCACGATCTCGTTTCGACGCAAGGCCTGTAAAAGTTCTATCGTAGCCGGCACGCCCCCTTTGAGATCCACAATTTTGAGCTGTTCGCTCGCCATCAAATTCCGCAGCATGATCTCCGCCGGCTTGTCCTCGACCACGCGCGCCACGTTAACCCGGCCGTGCATTGCCAACAGCCGCGATGCGAATTCCCAATTGCCCACATGCGCTGTCCACACAATGAGCCCATTGCCCGCAGCCAGGCATTCGTCGATCTTGGCGTCGCCGCCCTCCGAGTCCACCAGCATGTCGAGCAGTTGCGAATGTGTGGCCTGTGGGACAAAACAATACGAAACCATGAGGTCGCAGAAAGAATAGAAGACCCAGTAAACTTTCCATTGCAGTGCGAGCCCGCTTTTGCCCGAGACCCGGTGCAGATTTCCGGTTACCGCTCGGCGTTCACGCTTCAATATCAGGAAGAATACTAGCGCCGTCACTGCCGCAACTGGAGGATGGAGACGGCGCGGCAGCCTCGGCATGATGATAAATATCATCCGCAGCGCGGTTGTGTTATGAAAACGGTGCTCGTACCAGCGCGTCACTGTCTGCCTGCCATCATGCGCTCGCCACGTTGTGATTCACTTCCTTCTTCAACACCGGACATACATAAACAATCTCCGCATCGCTATGCCATCGCGCAGAGGGCGACAACCACCAGGTCAGCCAGGGCAACATTACTCCGCCCAAAGCCGCGCTAGTACTTGAACCGGGTGAGCTACTACTGTATTTGGGCAACTTTTGCTTGGATAAGGAGGAATTGCATACCGAAGAATTAAGGATGTCAGGTCCTTGCTTCCGCCACTTTGGATTCGATGATCGCCGCCAAAGCGTTAACACTTTCTAGGTGCTTCTGGTTGAAGTTGGCCTGCACCAGCTTGATGCCGAAATGCCTCTCAATCTCCAGAACGAGTTGGAGTATGTCGATGGAATCGATTTCCAGTTCTCCGCCGATCAGCGGCTGGTCGTCGCGCAGATCCTCAGGAGTCAAGTCGGTGATCCGCAAGCTCTTCAATATGATGGGTTTGAGTTGCTCCTTAACGCTTGCCATGATGGTTAGTTGCAGTTTGAGACAAAAGAGGATACCACAAAGCTCACCGCTGGAAATCGACGGAAGAGCCGTCCCACGGGCTGTCTGGAAGCTGGCCTTCCCGTGACTTCATCCTTGAACGTTGCGCTGAACATTGCGCTGAACATACAACGATGATTGCGATTTTTTCTTCCCGTTCTCAGTCCCAAACTACAGCAGGCCTCCATCCACAGCGATCACCTGTCCGGTGATGTAGCCCGCCTCCTCGGACCCCAAAAATGTCACCAGAGGAGCCACTTCTTCGGGCTTGCCAAAGCGCCGCAGCGGAATTTCGGCAAGCAACTGCTTCTCCTCTTTCTCAATATATTTGGCGGACATCGGGCTCGGAATCACGCCCGGGCAAACGGCGTTCACCCGGATGTGGAACTGCCCCACTTCGCGGGAAAGTGCCTTGGTGAACGCGATCATGCCGCCTTTGGATGCTGAATAGTTGCGCTGGCCGGCCTGGCCGCGAACTCCGGCGGGCGAAACGATATTGCAAATGGCTCCCCCGCCCCGGCGCATCATTCCCGGTAGAGCTGACCGCGAGCACAAATATGTGCCACGCAGATTGGTGTCGATCACTTCATCCCACTGCTCTTCTGACATAAAAGCCAACAGCACATCGCGATTGATGCCCGCATTGTTTACCAGGTAATCGACCGGACCAAATTTCTGTTCGATGCGATCGAACATGAGTGCAACGCTCTCCTGCCGGGAGAGATCGCCTTCCACCGCCGACGCCTCTCCGCCCGCCGCGACGATGCGCTCGACCACCTGATCCGCGGACTCTTTCCCGTGACGATAGTGCGCGGCTACGCGGAACCCAGCCCTTCCCAGAGCCTGCGCAATTGCGGCGCCGATCGTCCCCGAGGCGCCGGTCACTAATGCGACTCTTCGATCGGTCGTGCGATCAGCCTGCCTTATCTCAGCCATATCGTTGCATCAGTGCGTCAACGGCTTGAAGATCAAAATATACGTGGCCCATCGGGAGTTGTAGCGCGGGATGTTTCCGTCCAACGCATACGAAACCGTGCCTTGTATCAGTGTGTTCCAGGGACCAGGGGTGTTGAAGTTAACTTCCAGGCCGTCGAATTTGCGGAACCGCAGCGACTCATCCAGGTTGCGCGCGCGCGCGTATGCGTACATCCCATCGACCTTGAACAAATCCAGCACGTTGAGACCGTAGTGCACGTTCGCCGCGGCAATGGCGTCAAAGGAATCCGTGCCGGGGGGGATGCCGTGGAGACGCGGTGCCGCAAGAAACGA
>DATHOK010000060.1:0-2980 GCA_035484995.1 Verrucomicrobiia bacterium
ACTGCCTTCTCGGCAACGATTTCGCTGGAGGTGCGCCCCTTCAATGCAGCTCTTGATCTGGTCACGCCAGCCAGACTGATATCCGGAGGGTCCAGATGTGCGTTCGTAGCATCGATCAGGATGCGGCCTCGCCAATCAATACCCTTGAGAGCGTCAGCTACTCTCCCCCAATGTACGGCGAGAATAACGACGTCGCACTCGGCCGCCTGCTCCCTAGTCCCTGCGATGGCGCCCGGACCGAGATCGGCGACGAAATCGGCCAGTGTCGCCGGCCCCCTGGAATTGGATACAACTATGGTGTGACCAGCGTCTATTAAGTGACGGCCGAACGTGCCTGTTACCTTCCCGGCTCCCAGAAAACCTATTTTCATAACCACCTCCTGCTGTTTCGGCACTTTCATTGGCGTTATAGAGTGTGAGATTCGGTTGCGCACTGATAAGGTGTGGTACTTTTTTACTGTCATTCTGATAGTCCGGGGTTATCAGCCTATGGAACTCAGGCAAGTGCGATACTTCGTTGCGATTGCAGAAACCCTGAGCTTTCGGCAGGCAGGCAAACACCTGCATATCTCCCAGCCTTCTCTAAGCGTCCAGATCAGACAACTTGAAGATGAACTGGGAGTTGCCCTCTTTCGGCGGTCAAAGCGGCGAGTTGAAATCACCCGTGCGGGCGAAGTCTTCTTGTCTGCGTCACGGGAAGTCTTATTGAGACTGAAGCAGGCGTCGGCGGCGGCACTTCATGCAGAGAGCGGCGAGGCAGGAACAATCCGGCTCGGGTTCATTCCGACTGCAGGTTTTCATATTCTCCCCCGGCTCCTCGAGAAGATCAGAAGCACTCTTCCTCTCGTGAGTGTGGAGCTTAAAGAAGGGACCGAAGCCCCCCAAATCACGGGACTACGTTCGGGACTCCTTGATGTCTGCATCGGTCATTTAAGCCGTACCTACGACAAGATCGAGAACTTGCTGCTGATTCGGGAGCCACTCGTTGTGGCTCTCCCGAAAGGACATCGCGCAGCTCGCAAGAAGAATGTGGGCGTAAAAGACCTTGAAGGGGAGCTCTTGATTATGCCCTCGAAGGATGTGTTACCAAATATCCATCAAATGATTGCGACAGCCTTCCTGGAAAATCACATGCCACTCGAACGATATCAGATCGCTGAGCATTTTCAGACCGCGGTCAACCTGACAAATGCCCGCGTGGGATTTGCCTTCCTTCCAGCTTCTGCAAAAGGCTTTGTTCCTGATGGAGTGGTGTTGCGAACTCCAGATTTTTCTATTGGACCGTTGGACACGTTTGCGCTATGGTCGCGTGGCAATGCAGACCCGCTCGTTCACCGCGTCCTCGGTCTACTCAAGGAAATCAAGAAGGAGTTGTGATAGCGGGCTCGTCGCTCGACACAAA
The DNA here is from genome assembly GCA_035484995.1 of Verrucomicrobiia bacterium. Classification (GTDB taxonomy): domain Bacteria; phylum Acidobacteriota; class Terriglobia; order Terriglobales; family Acidobacteriaceae; genus Sulfotelmatobacter. The sequence goes on from DATHOK010000060.1 coordinate 1,403, forward strand.
GACGTACAGAAGTTTCCCCGCGCTTTTCTGTCGCCTTGAACGAAACAGGAAATTCAGCATCGAGAAGCGAAAGCTGAGCTTCGGCACGCCGTGAGAAATGCTTGCCCTCAACAGTTGTCGCCATAAGTTTTCTCCTCTCGCAGGCCGTTCGAACACCTTGCACATGTATTGAGGCTTCGTGGATATTTTGATGCGATTGAATTCTTCAACGATTCTCGCCGGTCTATCCATCCAGGCAGCGAATGGTTCAACGAAGGCCGAACTCAAGCGGACCGCCCAAATGGCCCTTCGCCATCTGGGTTACTGAGCCACGTTGTCGCTGCGCCGGCGTTACGCCCCGCCGATACAGGGCCCTTTGGGGCCGCGCTCGCTGCGGTAATCGTCTCGCCTCCGGTTGGCAGAAATGGTTGTTCTTTTTCTTTAATCGCTTGGTCCTATCAAATCGACGCCTGCATCCAATGACTAAACTGGTATGGCCACCAGGAACATCTCTTCAGGAGAATCGGAATGAATAGCCTTGACCTCATGTTGAAACGTAACAAAGAGTCCGCTACCCCTGTGCCGTCGCTTCCGCAATCTTTGCAAACTTTGAAAGCGGTAATCATCGGCTGCGCCGACATGCGAGTTGATCCTGCTCACGTGCTTGGAATCAAGCCCGGCGAGGCCGTCGTAATGAGAAATATCGGCGGTCGAGTCACGCCAGGACTGCTGGAGGAATTCGGTCTTCTCGGACGAATCGGAGAGGTCGCCGGAACGATTCCGGGAGGCGGCGGGGAGTTTCACCTGATCGTACTTCATCATACGGATTGCGGCAGTACGCGTCTCGTGGGAGATCCAGCTATGCTTGCGCACTATTTTCAGATACCGGAAAGGGAAGTTGAGGCCAAGTCAGTCCGCGATCCACACAAGTCAGTCGCTGTGGACGTTGCTGCACTCAGGGCGATTCCGGCATTGCCGGACGATTGGCGCATCTCAGGCCTCGTTTATGACGTTGCGACCGGACTTGTCGAGGTGGTCGTACCTGCAACGCCAATTCGTGCCGCGAAAGCAGCCTGATGATCGAGACCGCGTAAGGGCACAGGCGTCACCGGCGCAGGAACTGTGTGGCAACTGACTCCGACGAGAGATAACGGAGCAATGGAAGCTGTTAACTAGAGCGTCACCGGCAAAAACAGGGCAAAACCCTTAGCCAGAATGTGCTCCGCATCGAATGGACGATAGGTATCGGGAAACGCGCTTGTCGCCGGTGACCGTATCGGTCAACCCAAGCCGACTTACGATTACCAATCTGCCGCAGCGAGCCCGGAAAAGTGGGAACGCCGGTCGACTCGGCCTTCCCGCTCAGCGAACAGCGGCAGATCCTGACGCATGCTAGTGTCTGGAGAATGCTGTAGATGGGCTCGGGTTCGAGCCCGTTTCGCTTCCCTTGAGGTCCATGCGTTCAATGAGACCGTTCGCGATGGTATAAACGTGGCAGACTTCGCTATCAGAAAGGACATCGCCACCAAGGCTTTTCACGAGTTGATGAACTTTGACGTCGGTGATGCCGCCTTCCCGGTCGATTACCTCAAGTGGTTC